>JAFAQT010000199.1 GCA_019246215.1 Verrucomicrobiota bacterium | reverse complement strand
CCGCTATCACGACCCGGAAAGGTTGGCCGGGATACTATTTACTACCCGGCGCCGGATGGACGCGCACCAGCAAGATACCGGTCTCCCCTATCAGTCGGTGATGGTATTTCCGCAAGGGATCTTTTCCGTCGAGGCCATGAGTTGCCTAAGGACAGGAGGCTACCTCGCGGCTGTGAACACAGAGGTAGCGGATTGCTCGCACGAAGCGCGCGTGTCTTTGCAGGATCTCCTCGATCCGGCCGTCCTGTGTTACGACGAGTTTCCGTTGTTTACTCGCAGAAAGCCAGAAGACGGCGCTTTGAACTTCGCAGTCGATTCTTTCCTCGGTAAACCCTGTCTGGTGGTGCTCCACCACGATTTCTTCAAGGGCGGCATGAAGAAGCTTGAGGAACTAGTGCTTAATTTCAGGAACTTTCATCCGGAACTGTCATGGGATAGCCTTGAGAACATCGTAAAGGGATGCGCTGTGAGCAAACGGGAGGCTGACGGGCGGAAGACTATGAAGATCTTCGCCAATCGGGCCCTGATACGCGTCGGGCAGAGCGAGGAGTTAAACGTGCTCAAAAAAGAGGCACATAACCATAGAATCAGCCGCGTCGAACTCGATGACCGTAGCGTGGACTTCTCTCTCGAAGAGGGCTTTTTGAAGGTGAAGCTCACGTCTCCGAAGGGACAGACCGTTTCCATCAGTATTGTGCCCGCAGAAAATCCCGCCGCTCCGGCCACCGAAGATCCGTCAGGGCAAAAGGCTCGCGTCGCCATGCGGCGATACATGTGCGATTTCCGGGACAATTACCTGGCTAAATCAGAGACGTTGTTGCGATGTGCGCGCGGTGTGGTGAAGCTTCTGCGAACCCGTTGAAGGTGCTCTTGCGCGAGGTTTGCCCTGTAGTGCACCAAGTCCGAGGCTGGTTTAGCGGGTGCACTAGTTTGAGCGGTCGCAGAGCAGGCGCACTTTGACTTTCCCTTGCCGGAAACCCAACGTATCCGGCTAACCAGGCACACGAGTATACGGTCGATGATGTCGCGGTGATTCAGTTTTTGCGCCAGGCGAATCCTGTCATTGGACCCCGGATTTCAATTCCAGAAAAGGAAACGCTGAGACAAAGCAAAGCCGAGAATGCGCCGATTGCTCGGGGGGAGCGACGTCGTGAGTGTGTACTTGACCAAAAAGTTTGAGACCTGCGCATCGTGGAGTTGGTCGAGAGCGGATCTAGCGATGCCCGCCGAACTTTTGCACGGGAGTGTTCCGGTCGCACGCTAATCCCGAAAGCCTCAGGTGGATTGTGAGAAGAGTTCTCACACAACGCGGCTATTTGGACAGGCAAACTCATCTATTGCAATGCTACGTGTACGGCAAGTGACGTTTTTTTGTATTTTTGGCTAGGAAATACTTGTCACATGTCCGATTTGCGCATAAAAGCAAACCGCATGTGTAAAAATCTGTCTGTCTTGCGGTGGTACGAGAAGGATCTCAGCCCCCGTTCGGCGGCAGCTTCGCACCTGCGCAATCGTCCCAAAATGAACACTAACTCCCATATCGGAGCCGGATGAAGGCATTTCCTCATGCCCAAGCTCAGAGCATTGGCATGACCTAAGGCAAAAGCTTTCGCGCCGCCTCCGCGTGGAACAATCCAAACAAAATTCGATAATGATATTCCCAAAATCTAAACCACCTTCGGGAAAACTTTTATTTGGCCGCATTGCCAGATTCACGACGAAACTCGGCAAGAGGCGAATTGAAAGGTCAGACGACAATTTCATTCGCCATCTGCAAAGACCGCCAGCTCTCGTTGGGTGGGCGATCGCAGTGTTTGCAAACAGTGCAGTAGCGAGTCTGCCGACACCGCAGTTTGTCCAGGGCAACTATGGGGTGCCCCAGATGTCACAGAGCACCGTAACGGTGCAGTACACCGCAGGGCAGACCGCTGGAAACCTGAATGTCGTGGTGGTGGGCTGGAACGATTCGAGCGCACAGATTAGCTCCGTGACTGATACCGATGGGAACGCCTATCAGCTGGCGGTCGGACCCGCGGTGTTGGCGGAGGGAGTCTCCCAAGCTATTTATTTTGCTCCGAACATTTCGGCAACGGGCAGCGCAAACGCTGTAACAGTGGCGTTCGATTCGGAGGCGGCGTACCCAGATATTCGGATCTTGGAATATAGCGCGATCGATCCGGTCAATCCGGTAGATGCCGCAATCGGGGCGACGGGAAACAGCGCGACAACTAGCAGCGGCGCTTTGACGACCACGGCTGCCAGAGATCTCCTGGTGGGAGCCAACACCGTGCAGACTGCGATCACCGGCCCCGGCAATGGTTTCACTGCGCGGTTGTGGACCAGCCCGGATGGCGACATCGCCGAAGATCAATTTGTGACTGCGACCGGTTCCTACAGCGCCGACGCGCCACTTTGGAATGCGGGCGGCTGGGTGATGCAAATGGTAGCTTTTCGCGCCGCCGGCCAGGCAATTTCTAATCCAACCCCGAACCCGGCTCCTGCACCCAATCCAACCCCTAGTTCATCCTCTGGCACCTATACGATCCCATCAACCAGAACTGTAACGTGGCAAGGCAACGTAGGAGTGAAGGGAGGAATACCGAATCGCACCACAATATACACGACTCTTAGCCCGAGCGGGGGGAGTGATCTCTCCGCAATTCAGAATGCATTGCAAAGCTGCCCAGCGAATCAGGTAGTGATGTTGAATCCCGGCACCTACAACATGGATAGCAGTCTGGATTGGCAGAACGTTAATGACGGAGTGGTGCTCCGCGGAAGCGTCGACGGCAATGGCGTGCCGACCACGCAGCTGGTATGGTCCGATGGCTGCATCTACATGCGTTCGTATTTCAATGAAAATATGCTGACAGAGGATAACAGCGTCAACTTGAGCGCAGACACGGTAAAAGGCTCCAACACCATTTATCTGGCGTCGGTGCCTTCCTGGATCCAGCCCGGGCAACTCTATATTCTTGATCAGCTTGATGATCCAAGCTTGGTCGTAAATAACGGCGAGGAATCAGCCGCAAGCTATCGGGAGATCATGGGAGCCGGCGCGCGCGGGATGGCGCAAATGGTTAAGGTGGTGTCAACCAGCAGCAATTCCATCACGGTGGAAGCCCCGATAAACTATGTCTTTCAAACGGCGTTCACAGCGCAGATTACCAAAGGGGGGTATGACACAGCGTCTAACAATCCCCGCAGGAATTGCGGTGTTGAAAATCTGTACATGACAGCCAGTTACTCGGATGGTAACACCCGTTTTATTCGCCTGGAGAATTGCGATGGATGCTGGGTAAAGAATGTCCAGCTATATAATCAGCCAGGTGGCATCGGTATCCTTGGTGACTTCTGCTATCGGTGCGAAATGAGAGACAGTTACATTAACGCTTCCCAACTCTACGATGGAGGAGAAGGTTACGGTATAGCGTTGTATGATGTCTGCTCGGGATGTCTGATTGAAAATAACATTCTGGAGCATCTTCATGTAGCCCTCCAGGTAAATTATGGCTCTTCCGGCAACGTGTATGGCTATAACTATGAAAAGAGCGGGTACCCCGATGCTCAGCAGGACCCGGCCATTGACTCACATGGCACTCATCCGATGATGAATCTCTTTGAGGGGAATTACTGCGAGGATAAGGTTCTGTTTGACTTTATTCACGGTTCAGGCAGTCACGAAACTGTCTTTCGAAATCGAGTCATGGGATGGCAACCGACCAACGGTTACGATCAGGAAGCGGTGGAGATCTGCGAGTACAATCGGCATTGCAACATCGTGGGCAACATCCTGGGAACGGTTGGTGTACATAACATCTACAACTTGATTGCTCCCGATCCCAGCTACACCGGGAGCACCCTGGCTATCTACGTTCTGGGCTACAGTAACGTCGGATATGACGACGCAGCTACCTGCGATGTGCTCCGGGCCGACAACTACAACACGGTCAATGGCGCTATCCCGGCCAGCGAGAGCATCTCGAACCAATCCCTGCCGAATAGCCTTTATCTGACAGGCAAACCGGCATTTTTCAACAGCCTCCCATGGCCGGCCTTTGATCCAAACAATCCGTCG
>JAFAQT010000193.1 GCA_019246215.1 Verrucomicrobiota bacterium | reverse complement strand
TTAGCGATTAGAAAGACGAACCTCCTGGCAGAGTTGGTCCGTTTTACCCATTTTCCTAGCCCTCTGGACCAGTGGTAAGACGTTTCATCCTAACCTTATGGATCGAGGTAATTGCCCAGCTATCATGGCATGGTCCATTTTGTCGGTTCGAACAAATCTGAAGCGAATCGTTGCAGATCTCCAGAAAGATCCCGCGATTGGGGGTGGCGATCGCTCCTCCTCTGGTCGGTGATTGACTCGGCTTCGACTTCGTTTGATGAAGCATTATTCCGGCTCGCGCTTTTCTTGCTCGATGCATTTCCCCGGGGAATTGACCTCCGGCTCTCTCTAAGAATGGAACCGAGAATGGCCTGGTTTTCCAGCTTGGGCTTTTCCGGTGACTTTCGCTGGCGGGCGGTCGAGTGGCGGCCCTGCCGTTTGGTTATCGGTGGTCAGATTGGGTTGAGGGCACGGTGACAACTTCGTCCGTCAGCTGCGCAACCGAAAAAGCAGCAGCATCGCTCGACTTTGTGGCGTTAGATCCAGAGCACGCTGGTGGCCTTGGGACGGCAACGGCAACGAGCCGGGCTCGCCGGTCTATGCCACCTGCCCGATTCTGCACATCAGACACTGGACCGGTCAGCGAAATCACAGGCCGGCGGTCCGGGGTTAGAGCTTCAGCTAAGGGCTCTACTAAGTCGATTTTAGGGGGATCTATGAGCCCGGCCGCGAGCGCGGCATTAAATCGTTCGATCGCGATTCGCGGGTTCGCTGATTCGTTCTGGGCTTCTGACCCATGCGGATTTGCGAGCTGACCGGATGATGATCGAGGCCAGCCAACTTCTTGCGAGTGCTCTGCACCGGAGGATTCGTCGAAACCAGTCTCGGATTGCTCTCCACGGGCAGCCGCTAAAGGCGCGTTCGGGCGTGAAACGTACTCGTAATCCTCCAGAAGAAGTTTCCAACCGGCTGGGATCGCAATCCAAACGGCTAGAATCGCCAAAACGCGCCTGCAGGTTGCGGCGGCGGAACCAGCACATCTAAATCGCCCCATAGCAACTGATCGTTTCATACACAGAGTGATACGATGAGTCTGATCGCTCAGATGGCGGATAACCCGGATACTCCAAAAAATTCCGCAGAATCGAGCCTTTTCTTATCACTCCGCTGGCGAGTTCACCTTTCGGTCTCACTGTGCAGATGGCCGGTCTTTCCAAAAGTTTCAGCGATACTTGGGGTTACCTGTGCTGTTCCGATGAGATCAGCAGTTTCAGTCGACTTCTCCCGCTGCGTGAGCTTGACCCCGACGAGCTTGCTGATCCCGTGTTCTTCCATAGTGACGCCGTACAAGACATCCGCTTTCGCTATCGTTCGCTTGTTGTGGGTGATCACGATAAACTGGCTTTGATGGACGAAGCGGTCCAGGAGCTTCGTGAATCGACGAATGTTCGACTCGTCGAGCGGCGCGTCCATTTCATCAAGCACGCAAAATGGGCTCGGCTTGACCATATAAATTGCAAAAAGTAACGCGACCGCGGTCATCGTCCGTTCGCCTCCGGACAAGAGCGAAATCGATTGGAGCTGCTTGCCCGGTGGCCTCGCAATTATTTCGATCCCGCTTTCCAGCGGGTCCTGCTCATCTACAAGCAGGAGATTGGCTTTTCCTCCGCCAAATAGTTCCGCAAACATCTCCTGAAAATTCTTTCTGACCTGTTCGAAGCTGTCTGCGAAAAGTTCCTTGGTCGTTGCATTGATCTTGTTGATCACTGCGAGCAACTCGCTTTTCGACTTCACAAGATCCGCGTGCTGATCTTCAAGGAATTTCTGGCGATCTTCCAATTCGTCATATTCCTGGATGGCTTCCAGGTTCACCGGTCCCATGGCGTCGAGTCGTTCAGCCATTTCAGAGACGGCAGTTTGCACAAATTCCCAGTCGATCTCTGCGTTCGGTCCAGGACCTGGCACTGGCTGCAATGCGTCGGTCTCGACTTCCGGTCGCTCGAGCCGTTTGCGTTGCTCCCGCAGGCAGACCTGGAAAGCATACCAGTCAACCGGAAGACTGGATAAATCGACATGGTAGCGCTGAGTCACATGTTCTTGGATATGCTCCAGCCGGAGGTTCCATTGAGTCATTTTCACCGCGTGCTCCCCTCGCATCTCCTGACAATCGCTCAGCTGCTTGCGAAGATGTCGCAAGTTCAGATCGATGGCTTCAAGGGCCTTGACTTGCTGTGCTCGATCCTCTTGAAGGCGGCCAACATGTGCTTCCGCTTCCGCCTGATCCAGGTCAAATTGTTTAATCCTGGCGCGCAAAATAGCGTTTTCGTTTGTGAACTGTTCGATGCGTGCGGAATAGTTGGCGATATCTCTGTGACGATCGATGATCAGGTCTTTTAATTCCGTCAGGCGAACCGCTATTGTCTGGCGTTGCCGCTGAAGATTTTCCTCTCGCTGCCGATCGGTTGCCACGCGAACTTTGAGTTCATTCAAGATATCGACCAGGGCTTCCTCATCGCGACGGAGGGCTTCTACTGCACTAATAGAAGTCGCCAGCTCCGTCTGTAATCGATCCAGGTCCCTGCTGGTATCGGCAAGTTGATGTTCGATCCAGTTGACCTTGTCGGCGGCTGCGTCCAGGCGCTGTCGAACATTGTCCCGCTCCCAATTCAAGCTCTTGATTTTTCCTTCCGCTTCTCGCAACTCACGATCCAGAAGAGAGAGTTGACCCTGCAACGTCGAGGTGTTGACCTGCATGCGTTGCCAGGCATCCCGCTTTTCCTCTAGCGATCTCTGGTACTCCCCAACTCGATTGAGCAGCTGTTGTTTTCCTGACTCCAAATTCTGAACCAGGGATCGAATGCTAACGGAGTCATTTTCAAGTTCCCGGATTTGAATCTTCCGCTGCAGGATGGAATTGTCATTGTGGGCGTTGAAGCCCGCGAAAACAACGCCATCGTGAGAAATGTATTCGCCGCTTGTCGTGGCGACGGCGAGGTCAGGATTGTTCTTCTTGATCACAAACGCTGTCGTCAAATTGGGAGCCAGTACCACGTTGTCTAGCAAACGGCTGATTAGAGGTCTTACCTCGGGTTTGGACTCGATTTGATCGAGAGCCCAGGCGATTGCGCCCTCCGGCAGGGACTGCGCTCGGACGGCGCTTTGGTCTGGCAGATGCGCAAGAGAGACGATGGCTGCACGGCCGATCTTCTTTTCGGCGAGATAAATCGCAATCGACTCTCCGACGAGGTGCTCTTGGACAAGTACTGCGTGCAGATAGTAGCCAAGTGCGGCCTCGACCGCTGCGAGGTGTTCGTTCTTCACTTCGATGGAATTGGCGAGTGCTCCAATTACCGCCGGGCGATAAAGTTGCGGATTGTCCAGACCCTTCAGGACGGCTTGCGTTCCGGCGCCTAGTCCAGCGCCTTCTTCGTTCAATTGCTTTAAAACCTCCAATTTGGACTCGCGATCGGTCAAAACTCGATGCTTAGCGATGAGGTCGCTTTCGATCTGGTGCAGTTCGTTTTGAATATTTGCAAGTTCGTGCTCGCTGTCGTTTAATTCATTCCGATTCCCTTGTACCCTTGCCTTGGCCAGTTCGAGTTCGTTTTCAGTGTGCGAGACTAGATCTTCAATCTGCCTTCTGATCGCTACTGTCTGCGTCAACTCTCGCTGCAGGAGTTCTAGTCTCGTTTCACCGGCTTCCTTTTGACTTAGCGTGCTAGATAGATCGCCGCGAAGCCCTGCGATCCTACTTTCTCGTTGCTGTATCTGACGTAGAAGATCTTGGGTGGATCGCTCGACATCTTGGCGTCGCGACCGGAGTTGGGTCCCCTGCTTTTGCTGCTCCTGGAGCTGTTCCTCTTCTGTGCTAAGCGACTCAAAGAGGATGCTCAACAGCTCGTCGATCTCTTCCAATTGGCTTTGCTGGGCCAAAAGCTTTTGTTCAGCCGTCGCAACGTCGGCTTGATATTGCTCCAATAACGTGCCCGACTCGCCGACGCGCTCTTCATTGAAGGCAATCCGATTAGAGGCGGAATCGATCTGGCTTTTCAGCTCTTGAACTCCTTGGCGCGCGCTCGTAACCTGGTCTTCCAACTGATCGATTCGCTCGCGTTGCTTCCCTCTGCCAAACTCTTGGGATTCGACTTGTTCTTCCAAAGAACGCTGAATGTCACGGAGCCTCCCGACTTCCTTTTCCGCCTCAGTGACCGCCAGTTGGATATCTTCATGCGCTTTGCGGCTGAAGTGAGTGTCCAGAATCTGTAAATCGTTCAAAAGCGATTTGTATCGGCGGGCCTTACCGGCTTGACGCTGGAGTGAACCGATCTGACGCTTCACTTCCTTCAAGATGTCGGCCAAGCGAACCAGATTCGCGTCCGTATATTCGAGTTTCCGCAAAGCCTCTTTCTTTTGCGCCTTGTACCTTGTGATTCCGGCGGCGTCTTCAAAAATGGCGCGCCGATCTTCTGGCCGGGAACTGAGGACAAGGTCGATCTTGCCTTGCTCCATGATCGAGTAGGCGGTGCGGCCAATTCCGGTATCCATCAGCAGCATCTGTATATCTCTGAGACGGCAAGGCGTTTTGTTCAGGAGGTATTCAGAGCGACCGTCTCGGAAAACACGGCGCGAGATTCGGACCTGATTGAATTCGGTCCCAAGATCCTTTTCGCACTCATCAAACGTGAGAGAGACTTCCGCCATTCCAACCGCCTGTTTCTTGTCGGTTCCGCTGAAAATGACGTCGGACATTTCACCTCCGCGCAACGCTTTGGGCGACTGCTCCCCGAGCACCCACCGCACGGCATCGAGAAGGTTCGATTTCCCACAACCATTTGGTCCGACGATCGCTGTCACACCTGGGTGAAAGGTGAGCACCGTTTTCTGGGCAAACGATTTGAAGCCGATCAATTCAAGCGATTGCAGGTACATGAAAGTATACCTGGAACCTAAACGGGGAACTGGTACGCTGACAAGACGAAATACAACTTATTGGGGACGAGCTCAATAAGACCTCAACATATGGGGAACCTGTTTTCCCTCACGCGGTTTGCCCACATTGACGCGAAGCGGCGAGTGTCGGCTGGCACGAAGTTTCCTTGATGCCGCTCGCCACAGGAATGCTGTCGCCTCTTCGCGGTTGTTGTGTTTTCGTAGAAATAGTATGGATCCAGTCGACGACCTCTTCGAATTCCTCAGATTTCCGTCCATTTCCGCCGACAGTCAATTTAAGAGTAGCGTGGATGACTGCGCAGATTGGTTATTAGCTCGAATGCAAAGGGCGGGTCTTCAGGGTCAAAAGTATGCAACGCCCGGTAATCCGATAGTGGTGGCTCGCAACGAGCGGCGACTCGGTCGAAAGACTGTCTTGATTTACGGGCATTATGACGTTCAGCCACCCGATCCGATGGAGCTGTGGGAATCGCCTCCGTTCGAGCCGGTGATCAAGGCAGACAAGGTAATCGCCCGTGGATCGACCGACAATAAGGGCCAGATCCTGGCTCACATTCTCGGAGTTGAATCAGCTCTGAAAGAACGGGGTGATTTGCCGGTCAACCTGATCCTTCTGGTGGAAGGCGAGGAGGAAATCGGCAGTCCAAATTTGGAATCCTTCCTCAAAGAACACAATGTCGATTGGAACGCGGACGTTGTGGCGATCTCGGACACCGGAATGGTGGGGCCAGGGATTCCAACCTTTACCTACGGATTACGTGGAATTTTGTGCCTGGAGATCCGGTTGCGTGGGCCGGTTGCGGATCTTCATTCCGGAATCTTCGGCGGATCGGTGGCCAATCCCGCCACCATACTGTGCCGGATCGTGGCACAGCTTCACGATGGTTCAGGACGGATTGCCATTCCAGGGTTTTACGATCGCGTGCTTCCGCTGGAGCAGTGGGAGCGAGACCTTTGGACCAAACTTCCTTTCACGGAGAAGAGTTGGCTTGCCACAACCGGTTCCCCGCGAATATCCGGCGAGAAGGGTTACACATTTCTAGAACAAGTTTGGGCCCGACCGACCGCTGAAGTGAATGGCATCGGAAGCGGCTATCAAGGGGAAGGGCCAAAAACCATTGTACCAGCTAGGGCGACTGCCAAACTTTCATTTCGCCTTGTGCCGGATCAGGATCCGTCCGAATTGAAACCCCGTGTCGAAGAATTTTTGAAACGGCAATGCCCCGATTCAGTGGAAATGAAGATCATTCCGCAGCATTCGGGGAAGGCATACCTGGTCAAGCCGGATTCGACATTTGGGAAGGCCGCACAAAAGGCCCTTGTCGACACATTCGGGAAACCGGTCGCTTTCATTCGGGAGGGAGGGAGCGTCCCAATCACCCAATCGTTCAAGGATATCCTCGGGATCGATACTCTGCTGCTCGGTTTGGCATTGCCGGATTGCAAGGCCCACTCACCCAACGAGAACTTCGCCCTGGCGAACTTTCACGCTGGGATTCGTCTAAACAGAAAGCTGCTCGAACAAATAGCAGCGACAGGATGAAGCGGCTTTTCGCCATTGCTGGGCTGTGGTGCGTCACTGTTCTCTCAGGTTATGGTGACGAGGATGCCTTCAAAAATGTTTATCGCTCTCTGAGCAGAATTGGGAACAGCGTGAGGAATACCTTTACGGAAGACTCGCGGGATCGATCAGGCGCGCCTTCGGAACATCACAGGAAATTGGCAGCCAAGCATCTATCCTCAAAAAAAACGACTAAGCATTCTGAATCATCGACTCGGGAATTGGACGGCTCGGACGAGGGGTCGCAATCGAAACCTGTTTCGAAATCCTCCAGAAAAGCGAAGCAAAATACTCCAGGACCAGCTGCGGGTGCCGAAAAACCGAATTCAAAACCCAGCTCAACTCCCTCAGCCAGCGAAAGAACCGGTTCTGATCTGCAAGATAGGTCTGAACCTGTCGTTCCAATGGCCACGCTCAAGCCCGAAGCGCTTCGCGAATTCTCGGACCAGCCCGCAAAGGTACAGCAATTGATTCGCAGCTCACTCGCGCTCACCGAGCGAAATCTGAGTTACAGGTATGGCTCTGCGGACCCCTCGGCTGGTGGAATGGACTGTTCTGGGTTCATTTATTACCTGCTGACGAACGCAGGATACAAAGATGTCCCGAGAGATTCGCCCGGGCAATACGCCTGGGTGCGCAAGGAAGGTGATTTTCACGCAGTGCTAAGCCGAAGCGGAGAATCTTTTGAACTCAATGATCTCAGCCCGGGCGATCTGCTGTTTTGGTCCGGTACGTACAAGGTTGACAGGGATATTCCGATTACGCACGTGATGATCTACCTTGGAAAGGAAAAATCTAGCGGCAAACCTGTGATGGTCGGTGCCACGGACGGGCGTAGCTACAACGGAGTTCGTCGATTCGGCGTGAGCGTGTTCGATTTTAAAATGCCGAGAGGCAAACCCAGCACGACTGATCCTGACTTGACAGCAAAATTCGAGGGATACGCAAGTATCCCCCAACTGCGCGAAGCAGGGGAGGCCTCGGAAAAACGGGTGAGCCGGGAACAGCGCATCGAGAGCGACAAAGAAACGCCGGACTCGAAAGTAAACCCCAGAACGACAAAGCCTGGTAACGGAGACTAGACTATCCTTCGGGTGTCCCGGTCTTTGTTCGCGAGATCTTTTTGTTCACCCCGCAGGATCGACGGCCATTCCGACATCGCGATCAGGGATTGATCGACGGTTTTCTGTTTACTCGGGGAAGAGGCGGTATAGCGTCCCGACATGCTGGACATCCGTCTGATACGCGCCAGACCTGATTTTGTTCGCGAGCGCTTGGCCACGCGCAGCTCGGAACTGCCTCAACAGGTTGACGATGTTCTTAAGATCGATTCAGAGCGGCGCCAGATGGAGACTCGGGTACAACAGTTAAACGCCGAACGAAATAAGCTGAGCAAGCAAATCGGGATGCTGCGGTCGAAAAAGGAATCCAGCGCCGAGCAGGAGTCAAACGTCAGAGCCATAGGTGACGAAATCGACCGTTTAAGCCAAGCGTCTGCCGCCGCTGCCGAGTTGCAGACCACATTGTTGCTCGGTATTCCGAACCTGCCTCATGCGAATGTTCCGATAGGGGCAGACGCTGGGGCCAATCCTGAAGTGCGCGTTTGGAATGAAAAACCTGTTTTCAGTTATCAACCGTTGGATCACGTCGAATTGGGAACAAAGCTGGGGCTTTTTGATTTGGAGCGCGCCGTCAAAATCAGCGGCACTGGCTTTGTCTGCTTTACCAATCTGGGCGCACGGCTGCAGCGTGGACTGACTCAGTTCTTGCTGGACCTTCAAACGATTGAAAATGGCTATGTCGAAATCTGTCCGCCGCATCTCGTGCGGCGCGAATGCATGGTTGGCACTGGGCAATTGCCTAAGTTCGAGAAAGACGCGTACGAACTAGAGGAGGGGCAAACTTTTTTGATTCCTACGGCCGAGGTGCCTTTGACTAATCTTTATCGGAACGAAATCTTGTCTTACCAGGATTTGCCGAAATATCTTGTTGCTCACACACCTTGTTTTCGGCGGGAGGCCGGATCAGCGGGCCGCGACACGCGAGGCCTCATCCGCATACACCAGTTCAATAAGGTGGAACTGGTCAAAATCACAACTCCGGAAACTTCCTATCAGGAACTTGAGAAACTCACGGCGGACGCCGAGAAGGTGTTGGAGAGGCTAGACCTGCACTACCGAAGGATAGAACTTTGCACCGGGGACCTCGGATTCAGCATGGCAAAAACTTACGATCTGGAAGTGTGGGCTCCCGGCCAGGGCCGCTATCTGGAGGTTTCGAGTTGTTCCAACGCCGAGGATTATCAGGCGCGCCGGATGAATCTCAAATTTAAGGACGTGGACGGGAAAAATCGCTTTTGTCACACCATGAATGGCTCGGGGACCGCTCTGGCCCGGCTATACGTGGCGCTGGTGGAGACTTATCAGCAACCCGATCGATCTATTCTGATTCCTGAGCCGCTGAGAGACTACGTCGGATTCAAAGAGATCCGATGAAAAAGTGCCGATCTGCGCCGAGGTGCTGTCTTTGTTCAGGAGCTTTTTTGCGTCTGCAATTGCGGTGGCTCAGTTTCTTGCGGCTCTTTGTCTTTTTCTTCAAGCCACTCGCAGAACTCTTTGTAGATTGCCTTGGTGATCTCGATCAGCCGCCCCTGCATCCTGTCGAGATACTCATGAAGGCCGGCCCGGAAAATCTCGTCGACGGTAATGAAACAGAGATCGGCAAGAAGCTTGCCGGAAAGACGTTCCGCTTCCACCCTGTACTGAAAATCTCCTCGATCGACTCCGGTGATCTTATGAAGTGAATAGTCAAGGGAATCAACGCAGAAGACGATCGATCGCGGAAACGTCTGATTCTTGACCAGGAATTCTACAACTTTCCATGGCAGAACCTGTCCCCGATAATGTTTCCGGTACGGTTCCAGGGCGCTGCATGATTTCAGAACCGCCATCCATTGTATGGTGTCGACATTGCCGCCGATCTGTTCACCGCTTGGCAATAGGATGTGATACTTGATGTCCAGAATGCGGGAAGTTCTATCGGCGCGCTCAAGAAACATCCCCAACCGAATGAATTCCCAGCCTTCATCGTGCAACATCGTTGCGTCGGTGACACCTTGGAACAGATGAGATCCTTGCAGGATCCATTTGAAAAATTCGTACGTGCTGTTTTGAAATATCCGTTTCGCGTCGCCGGAAAAGAAAAACAGGTACATCCGGTTGATTTGTTCCCACATCTCGACGGAGAGTTCTTCGCGCACGGTGCGAGCATTTTCTCGCGCGGTGGCGAGACAGGAGTAAATCGAGTTGGGGTTCTTCCGTTCGAACGTGACAAAATCAACGACGGCATCCCCGGTAATCTCGGGGTAAAGCTGATTGAAAAGTTTCGTGTCTTCCAGAGTGAAAATGATCGATTCCCAATGTTGCCGATTATTGGCGAACGGCTGCACATCGAGCATGAGCTGGAGATTGACATCCATCATGCGGGCATTGTTTTCTGCGCGCTCCGTGTAGCGGCTCAACCAGAAAAGTGCATCGGCGACTCGGCTTAACATGGCTCGCGGAACCCGTTCTCAATTCTGGTCTTTAAAAGTGTTTGGAGAGCTCCGAGCTTTCGCTGGAGTGCAAACCGCCCAACACGCTGGATTAGGGGCGCAGAAAGCCGGATGCCCGAAACCGCTCAATCGTTTAGTACCCATGTGTCCTTGCTCCCGCCACCCTGTGAAGAATTAACGACAAGCGAGCCCTTCCGCAACGCCACTCGCGTCAAGCCTCCTGGAATGATCGTGATCTTTGCTCCGTACAGAATATAGGGGCGAAGATCGATGTGCCTTCCTTCGAAACGATCGCCACAGAACGAAGGAGAGCGTGACAATCGAATAGTCGGTTGAGCCACATAGTTGCGTGGATTCTCCTTGATCGCCTGCCGAAAGGCTTCTCGCTGCTCGATTGTTGCCTGCGCACCCATCAGCATGCCATAGCCGCCACTTTCGTTTGCCGATTTCACCACCAACTTATCCAGATTTTCCAGAATATATTTTCGATCCGAATCGAAGTGGGAAAGATAGGTTTCGACGTTCGGTAGGATGGGATCTTGATCCAGGTAATACCGGATCATTTTTGGCACGAAGTAGTAGGTCACTTTGTCATCTGCCACCCCGGTGCCAATCGTATTGGCCAGACTGACATTCCCTCGGCGGTAGGCGTTAATCATTCCAGAAACGCCCAGCACCGAATCGCGTCTGAATACCTGTGGATCGAGAAAGTCGTCGTCGATTCGGCGATAAATAACATCGACTCGTTTCAAGCCGTGGGTCGTTTTCATATAAACGACCCCGTCGTGTGTCACCAGATCAGCGCCCACGACAATCTCGATTCCCATGGTGCGCGCTAGAAAAGAGTGCTCAAAATAAGCGGAGTTGTAGATTCCGGGAGTGAGCAATACCACAGTTGGTTCTGGGTTGCCGTTTGGAGCGATGAAACGAAGCACGTCCAGAAGCTCAAGACAGTACGTGTCAACCGGCCGGACGAGATAGCGCGAGAATAGGTTTGGAAACACCCGCTTCATAGCCTGCCTGTTTTCGAGCAAGTACGACACACCTGATGGGGATCGGGCATTGTCCTCCAGCACAAGGTAGTCGCCATTGTGGTCGCGGATCAGATCGGACCCGCAGATATGGATATAGATGTCCTTCGGGACATCGAAGCCCATGAACTCAGGTCGAAAATGGGCAGCGCTGCAAATGACATCTGCGGGAATAATGCCATCGCGCACGATCTTTTGGTCATGATAGATATCATGCAGAAAGAGGTTTAACGCGGTGATCCGTTGGCTGAGACCTCGTTCGACGTGTTCCCATTCGGGGCGCGGAATGATCCGCGGGATCAAGTCGAACGGAAATATCCGTTCGGTCCCTTCTTGATCGTTGTAGACCGTGAAGGTCACTCCCTGGGTGAGAAATGCATTGTTTGCCAGATCACGTTTTTTCTGGAATTCTTCACTCGACATCGCCGTATAGCGGGCCAGCAGGGTATCGTAGTGTGGCCGAACCTCGCCAGTGGATCCGAACATCTCGTCGAAGTAGTTTTCAGGCACGTATCCCTCAAACAGGTTCCCCATAGGAAATATCAAATTAACCACCGCTTCCAGGCTCGAAAAGAAGAAAAAAGCGCAAAGTGGTATCGCTTTGATGTCGCCCAAAGAGAGTAGTATCTTAGGCCAAGATGACTGCGTTGAGCATTTTCCTTTTTCTCGGTACTTTCGCCCTTTCACTCTGGGCGACATGGAGAGTCAAGGCGGCCTATGCAAAGTATAGCCAAGTTCCAGCGTCGGCGGGAATGTCCGGAGCCGAGGTCGCGGCCCGGATTATGGCCGCGTCCGGCATTTACGATGTTCAAATCGTAGAATCAAACGAGATGCTGGGCGATCACTACGATCCACTGAACAAGAAGCTGGTGCTTTCGTCGGCAAACTTTCGCGGTGCGTCGACTGCCGCTGTCGGGGTAGCGGCGCATGAGACCGGCCACGCGATTCAACATAAGATGGCATATGCCCCCTTGAATATGCGGATGGCCGCTGCCGGTTTGGCGGGATACGCCAATATGGCTGTGGCGTTCCTTCCGATTGTGGGGTTCATGACCGGCCTGTTCCGACCTATGCTGTTAGTCATGTGCATAGCTTGGGGTGTCATCATGTTGTTCAATTTGATCACCCTCCCTGTGGAGTTTGATGCTTCGAACCGCGCAAAAAAGGTCCTTATGAATATGGGCTTTATTCGAGGGCAAGCTGAAATTGCTGCGGTCAATCAGGTGCTTAATGCGGCCGCGTTAACCTACGTAGCGGCCTTTTTGACCTCGCTCGGCTACTTGCTCTACTATCTGCTGCCTCTACTATCCGGGGGGCGCCGCGACTGACTCCCTGGACAGAGTTCGGATTTGAATGGCGGTTATCCGCCTTGCTCGATTGCGGCTGCTTGACGGTGGGGCCCATTTGCAGGTAGGGGTAAAGGTGGGTTCTGTACGGAGTCGTCACAGAGCGATGTTGGCCGGATTTATGAGGGGGCTAACGATGAACAAATCAATACGCAGAAAGCAGCCTTCCAGCAAGCGATCTATGGACAAAGAACCCCCGGAACCCTTTTCGGATCCCTCCCTCTATATCAACCGCGAACTGAGTTGGTTAGAATTCAACCAACGCGTTCTGGAAGAAGGCGAGGATTCCAGGAACCCTCTTTTGGAGCGTTTAAAATTTCTGTGTATCGTCGCATCAAATCTCGACGAATTTTTCGAAGTACGCGTCGCTGGATTAAAACAGCAGCGTTTAAGTAACATTAGTGCGCCGGGGCCCGACGGCCTCAGTCCGAGCGAGCAACTGGCAGCAGTTTCTGTCCGGGTGCGCAAGATGGTGGATGATCAATATCGTCTCTGGAACGAAGAGCTTGTCCCGAATCTGGAGCGGAATAATATCTTTTTCCTCCGTTACGAAGAGCTGACCGACGAAGAGCGACAATATTATACGGAGTATTTCGAAAAATCGGTCTACCCGGTTTTGACGCCGCTGGCCGTTGATCCGGTCCACCCCTTTCCGCAGCTCCTCAACAAAAGTCTCAATGTGGCGGTCGAATTGCATGGGGTGGACCTCAATACAAATCTGGCGGTCGTTCAGGTTCCACGTATATTGCCGCGCCTGCTTCCGTACAGGGCAGGCAAGCGAGGGGTCTATCGTTACATTTTCATTGGGAATCTGATCCAGGCGCATGTGGGCTCGCTCTTTCATGGGGTTCAAGTCGACGGCGCTTACCAATTCCGTGTTACCAGAAACAGCGATCTCTATCTCGACGAGGAAGAAACTGATAACCTGCTGAAGGCGATCGAGCTTGAATTGCGAAAACGGAGTCGCGGGAATGCTGTTCGATTGGAGGTGCAGAAGGATTGCCCGTCCCATATTACTGATCAGTTATTGCAAACATTTGACCTCACGAACGACGATCTCTACCGAGTCGACGGACCGATTAACTTTCTGCGCCTGATGCCGGTGATCTCTGAAGTGGATCGACCAGATCTCAAATTTCGGCCTTTTGCTCCGGCGATCGTGATCGGATCGGGGGACCATGACGACATTTTTTCTCGGATCCGGCGCCGCCCGATTTTGGTGCATCACCCTTATGAAAGTTTTCAGACCGTGCTCGATTTCATCGAGCAAGCGGCCGACGATCCCAATGTTCTGGCGATTAAGCAGACGCTTTATCGGACGAGCGGAGATTCCCAGATCGTGGGCTCGCTTGCGGAGGCCGCCGAGAGAGGGAAACAGGTCACCGTCGCGATAGAGCTGAAGGCCCGGTTCGACGAAGCGGCGAACATAAAGTGGGCCAGAACATTGCAGGAAGCAGGCGTACATGTGGTCTATGGGATTGTGGGTCTAAAGACCCATGCCAAATTGGCGCTCGTCGTCCGCCGGGAAGAAGACGGGCTCAGGCGCTATCTTCACCTCGGCACCGGGAACTATCACCCGTCCACGGCAAAACTTTACACGGACATAGGACTGTTAACGTGCGACCCGGACCTGACGAACGACAGCGCGGAGCTATTTAACTGGTTGACCGGCGTTTCAGTGTTTCCGGACCTGAAGAAGATCAAGGCCGCCCCGAAAGCCCTCCACGAGTTCATCCTCGAGATGATCCAACGCGAAACCGAAAACGCAACAAAGGGCAGACCGGCCGGGATTTTTGGAAAAGTAAACTCACTCGTCGATCCCGAAGTGATCCAGGCACTCTACCGGGCTTCCCAGGCCGGTGTAAAAATCAAACTGATGGTTCGCGGTGTTTGCTGTCTGCGCTCAAAGGTTCCTGGAACAAGCGACAATATCGTGGTGCGAAGTGTGGTCAGCAGGTTTCTCGAGCATAGCCGGATCTACCGGTTTGAAAACGCCGGAAAACCTTTGGTTTATCTGGCGAGTGCGGACTGGATGGCCCGCAACTTTTTCCGTCGAGTGGAAACGTGCTTCCCGATTGAAGATCCGGAACTGCGTTCCCAAATCGATCAAATCCTGGATATCTACTGGAGGGACAACGTCAAAGCACGAGAGCAAGGGTCAGAATTTACTTACGTCCGTAGGCCCATTAACGACGGACGCATCGATGCACAAGCGATTTTTCTCGAAGGCGCTTCAAAACAGAAAAGAGCGGATGTGGACTCAAAGCCGGTAATGTTCAAAACGAGCGCGAGAGACACGAAACAGCACGACGAAAAGATTGGCCAGCCAGCCTAGTCCCAATACCGTTGACTTGAGCATTTGAAAGATGCCGGTCAGGAACGGGCGAGCAATGTAGATGACATGAGCCGACAGTAAACTGCACTCGCTACAAATTGTCGGCTCATTTCATCTACATTGTTAATTGTCCATGCCGATCTGACGAGGCGTGTATCAAGACGGTCACTTCGTCTTTGCTTTCCGCCGCCCCGGTCGCCGTAGAAATTCCCACCCGATCTTACCGTTTCGCAGTGTTAGCGAGGCGTCAAACGGCCGACCTTTCTTGGAAATAAATCTTTTCAAAAGATCGCTCTTACCTTCCACGAGCATCTTGCGCATCTGCTCCGGTGGGATTTCGCACTGAAGAATCGTCTTGTTCACTTTGAACGTGCAACTCCCTTTGGCAACGTTTTCGCAAATGTAAGCCATCCCCGTATCGTAGACCTGTCCACCTTCGCAGACTTGGCATTTGCCCACAACAGAGTGCAGCTGCGGATTGATGGCGATCCGATCGCCGTTCCCATTGTTATTGAACTCGAATTCAGGCTTGTTCTCCTCGTTCAGAATCAGGATTGCCACGAAGGGCTTGCCGGTCTTGCTGCGGAATCCTTTTAGCGGTCCGACCTTGCGATCTCTGACCAACGTGGTTACCTCGTCCGCGCTTAACTGGCGGCCGGCGATATTCTTGAACAGCCGGAACCCACATGTCTCGCAATGATAGGTTCGATAGTTTTCCTTCAGGTGCGGCGCCCTGCATTTTGGGCAACGCGCGGCAATCGTCAGATAACTTCCCTCAATAGTGTCGCTCTCAAAATTTTTTGCCTTGTGTACGATTTCGCGGGCGAGGTCTTTGATCTTTGCCATGAACGACGACCGTCCAAGTCGCCCCTGTTCCATCAGTTTTAATTGATATTCCCACTCTCCTGTGAGTTCAGGCGACGAGAGCAGGTTGATCCCGATTCCCTGTAGCAGGGTGATGAGAGAGATGCCTTTGGAGGTAGCAATCAACTCCTTTCCCTCCCGAGTGATGTACTCGTCATACACCAGTCCTTCGATGATCGCAGCCCGAGTTGCCGGTGTGCCTAAGCCGCGGGCAGCCATCGCTTCCCGCAGTTCCTCGTCTTCGACCAGTTTGCCCGCGCTCTCCATGGCAGAAAGCAACGTCGCTTCCGTGAAGCGCGGAGGGGGCTTTGTCTGGCAATCGATGATTTCTACATTACGTGTTAAAGCCCGCTCGTCCGGCACAAGATCAACCAGCGAATCGTTCTGCTCCTCGCTCGCTGCCTGTCGCCCGTAAACGGCTAACCAACCTGGATCCTTGATGGTCCGGCCTTCTGTCTTGAAGGCTTCTCCTTCCACCCGGGTGATGCGAGTCGTTACCTCGAATTGGGCTGCCGGATGAAACACCGCAACAAAGCGTCGGGCGATCATGTCGAAGATCCGGGTCTGCGCTTCGTCGAGGTTTCTCGGAACCTGATCGGTTGGAATGATCGCATTGTGATCGGTTATCTTTGCGTTGTTGAATATTCGTTTAGTCGATTTCAACCATCCGCTCTGAAGGACTTTCCGGGCGTGCGGCGCGATCGTCGGATCGACTAGGCTTGATAACACGTGCCGGGCACTTCCCAGATAATCCTCCGGCAAATATCTCGAATCTGTTCTTGGATAAGTGATGACCTTGTGCCGCTCGTACAGCTGCTGGGCGGTCTGCAGTGTGCGTCTTGCGGAGAATCCGAATCGAGAGTTGGCTTCCCGCTGCAACGAGGTTAGATCGTACAGCAGTGGCGGAGCTTGGGTGGTAGCTTTCTTTTCCTGCGTAATTACACCCCGTTTACCCGATACTTTGTCCAGAATCGCTTCGGCTCGTGCCCGATCCCAGAGGCGCTCGGGTTTGCGCTCCTCGTCAGATTCCTTGGTGAACTGTTCGTCAAACCAGCGGCCGCGATAACTGCCTTTCTGAACGTCGAAGTCGGCCATCAACTCCCAGTATGTTCTGGGCTCGAATGATCGAATTCGCACTTCTCGCTCAACCAGAATCGCGAGCGTCGGTGTCTGAACGCGTCCTACTGGAGTCAGTTGGAAGCCGCCCACTTTGGAATTAAAAGCGGTCATCGCTCGGGTAGCATTAATCCCGACAAGCCAATCACTTTCGGAACGACAAACGGCAGCCTCGGCCAACGGAAGCATTTCGGCATCAGTTCTCAATCGATCGAACGCGGATCGAATCGCTGGCAGAGTCATTGATTGAAGCCAAAGGCGTTTCAGGGGCTTGTGGCTCCCGGCAAGTTTTACCAGGTAACGAAAAATCAGTTCACCTTCCCGTCCTGCGTCACACGCGTTGATAATTAGATCGATGTCGTCTCGCTTCATCAAGCGTTTCAGCAGCTTGAAGCGGCTTTCAGTTTTCTCGATAGGTTTCAGTTCGAATTTCTCTGGGATGATGGGGAGGTTCTGAAAACTCCATTTACCTCGTTTCTTGTCGAGTTCTCCTGGCATGCAGAGTTCAACCAAGTGACCAATTGCGGAGGAAATGATGTAGTTCTCGTTTTCGAAGTAATCGCCGTGCTTCTCGAATTTCCCAAGAGCGCGGGCTACATCCTGCGCCACACTAGGTTTTTCTGCAATGACCAGTGTTTTTCCCATTTTGCTATAAGTGTACGTCCGCGGCGAAGCAGCATCGGTTATCTCAAAGGCCGGGAACCTAGAGGGCAACTTGACAAGTAGCAAACAAAAATGCGCTAGAGGAGCTTGACGTAGTACTTCCCGGGCAGTTGCTTGACGAGGCGGCGCATCTCCAGTTGAAGCAAGGCGACCGTGGCCGCACCGGCTCCGATGCCAGAGCGCTGAATGATCTCGTCAATGGAGGTTTCTCGGGAGGTAATTGCTTCGTACACCGTTAGAAGGTCTCCGTCGAGATCGGGCGGTTTGCTGGGAAGAAGTTCGGGTGCCTTTGGAAACAGCCTCTGAACGTCTTCCAGAATGTCTTCGACACTCATCACGAGCTTTGCGCCTTGTTGAATCAGACGATTAGAGCCATGTGAGCTTGGCCGGTCGATCGGGCCCGGAATGGCGTAAAGGTTGCGTCCCTGTTCGACGGCTTGTGAAGCACTGATTAGTGCTCCGCTGTTGACCCCCGCCTCGACTACGAGGAGGCCGAACCCCCAGCCGCTGATAATTCGATTTCGCATCGGGAATGTTTGTCGATCTGGCATCGTCTCCATCGGGAACTCGGTTACCACTGCGCCTGCGGAAATGATCTTTTCGGCAAGGGCGCGATTCTCGGTTGGATACACATGGTGGAGTCCCGTTCCTAAAACGGCTATGGTCCGGCCCTTTGCCGCTAAAGCACCTTGGTGGGCTGCACTGTCAATGCCACGTGCAAGACCGCTGACGACGGTGAGACCTGCATAAGCGATCTGATAAGAGATCTTTTTCGCGCACTCCAATCCGTAATGAGAAGTCCGCCGGGAACCCACCACTCCAATCGCGTGATGATCCCTGGGGTCTAGTTTACCCCAGACATAAAGGACAGTCGGCGGATCATGAATCTCGTGCAGCAACGTCGGGTAGTCGGCCTCCTCCAGAGTCAAGACAGTAGCTCCAAAGTCGCGAATGCGAGCCAATTCCTGCTCCAAGTCTACGAATGTTTCCCAGGAGACCAAAGAATCAATCACAGCTTGATTCACGCCGTCAACAGCTTGCAGTTCGTTCCGCTTTGCCGACAATATCCGTTCGGGAGAGCCGAAGGTCTCAAGCAGACGTCGCAAACGTACCGGCCCGAGAGACGGGACCATGTTCAGTGCGATGAAAGCCTCTTTTCGCGTCACATTGGCCAGGGGGCGATAGCACTCAATCCGAATTCAAGATCATCCATTGTGATGTTTTCAGCTAGGAGTGCACTGCCGAAGGCTGGAGTCACCACAAAGCGGATTTTTCCGTTCACGAATTTCTTGTCGACAAAGATCTTTTCCAGGATCTGGCTCCGCGATAGTCGGTCTGGCAATTCTGTGGGCAAATCGAATCTCTTGAGAACGCGAATTAGTTCTTGGATTTCTTCCTCTTGCAAACCCGCTCGTTTCGCAGACACTTGCGCTGCAGCAACCATCCCGAGGGCGACTGCTTCGCCGTGAAGGAGCGTCCCGTAACCCGCGACGGCTTCGATTGCGTGGCCGATCGTGTGGCCAAAGTTCAGCAGAGCGCGGCTTCCGGCGGTTTCTCTTTCGTCCTCCTCGACAAATGAGGCTTTGATCGCGACGCACTGTCGGATCAGCTCCGGGACTTCGAAGTTGCCATTTCCCAACTCGGCGAGCAGCCGCTTTTCTCGAATGACGCCGTACTTGATCACTTCGGCAAAACCTTCGTTCCATTCTCGGCTCCCAAGCGTTGCCAAAGTAGTGGTATCAGCGACCACCGCGACCGGCTGATGGAATGCTCCGACGAGGTTTTTTCCGGCGCTCAAATTGATACCTGTTTTGCCGCCGACCGAACTGTCCACCTGCGCCATAATGGTCGTGGGGACCTGAACAACAGGAACGCCTCGGTAATAAATGGCAGCGGCGAATCCGGCGAGGTCACCAACTACTCCACCGCCTAAAGCAACGACAAAGCTTTGCCGGTCGACTCCGTGGCGGGCAAAATCCTCGCACAACGCTGCCGCTACCGCGAATGATTTCGAGGCCTCTCCCGGGTTGACCAGATGATTGGAAACTTTGAACCCCTCATTTGCCAGCGCGTTAGACACCTGTGCGCCGTAGAGGTCGCCGACTTTCCTGTCGCTCACCACTGCAGCACGTCCTGTTAAGGAGACTGCCCGACAAATTCGACCGACCTCGTTCAGGAGTTTTTCACCGATCTCAACCGGATAGGAACGCGGACCGAGCTTGACTGTGACAATGCGTATCAAAGGATTTCTTTTCTGCTTCAGTTAAGCCCGAACGCCAGAAGCGCAACTATCGCCGAAGCCGCTGTCAACTTTCAGCTCAGGACTGCTAACCAAACCTTCGTTCCCTTTGCTGGCCTTCTGTTCAACTCCCCTTCTATGTTTTGACCAGGAGAATCTGGCCCTCTGCTCGGGGAGGGACCTAACCTTAAATAGGGCACTACTTTCCACTCGTTTGCACGGTAGCGCCCAGGAAATTGGGTCTACGTACATTCTTTTCCTGCGTTGTTACACCTGTCTAAGGTAAAATCGACACCCGGTTTCTGGATATTTTTGAGCTCAGGCGCCAAAATATCGAACAAAAATCTTTCGTTCATGGCTCGTGGACCTTTCTGCACGTCTTTGAATTACTCAAGTAAGAAAAAGGGAAATTGACCGCAGGCTTGAATATCTTTCGTGTTCGATTCCATCCCTATCAAGTGCGCCTCGACGCACGCGCACTCGCGCCCAGTGCCAATTAACAGACTGCACGCCTCAATTATCATTCCTCACTCGAGCCGAACATCTTCCATTTGCATCCCGTTAGTTCTACTTCATCTGCTCCTATCTGTGGCGTGACACCAATCCATCGGTTTTCGCCCATGCCTTCGGGCGTTGGTGTAATGACTGCCCTGGGCTCCTCCGCATTTCTGGCGTCGTATCTTTTAGAGCAGCATCGATTGCACTTAGTAGCGCTTCCTCATAGAAGGGTTGTACAAAAATGCCGATTGTGAGCTTCCATTCCATTCTTCGGTATGCGGATCATGCAGCCCAGGTTTGCCCCGTGAAGATCGCTATCACTGATCAGATCTATAAATGACGCCGGGTAGTTGCCGAAAAAGGCTACTCAATCTGAGCAAGAGAGTTTATTGAGTGCGATAAGGTCCGTCTTGTCCGGTCAATGTTATTCCACGCAGCTGAATCAGCTGCGGAAAAGGCGTTGCCGCATGTACCGCGGTTCCGGCTCTACAATCAGCTCAATACATTGGGAAAGCATTGCGAGCTAGCGGCTGCTCCCGGACAGACATTTTGCCCGTGGGATCTCAAAACCGGAAAGAAAAGGATCAATCGCGTGACATCATCCTTGCGCGCTCCCCAAGGGGCGCCACGGATAAAATGCGTACGGCTGAGAATAATAAGTTCCAAGGAGAAAAACTGTCTTTCAGCGGCCAGAAAGATCCGGACGAGTGGGTCACCAAAGATGAGCCCAGTAAGGGAGCGCAACCTTCGTAACTGCATACGGTGGCGACGGAAGCCGGGGAAGACGTCAACGACAATCTGACGAAAGGCGTAGCCTCAAAGAAATTTAGGAACTACAGCAAAAAACTGGGCGAGGCGCGCACGCTGAATAGTTGCCAAACAAAGAGGCGGGGAGCCGACTTTATAACAAGTCGGGCACTTGCGCATGGGACGCCGATTCGCGGCGCGGCCGGAGCGTTAAAACAACCGTAGTTCGCTGACCGCAATGTCGCCCCGCAGGCAGACATCCACGTCAGCACCTGCTTTGCGCCGGCGGCTGGTGTAGTTGCCCTCATAATAGAACTCGTCCGCTTCTTCGTCGTGTCGGTAATTCAGTGGCAGCGGGTGAGGGTCAAGCGGGCAGAAGACAACCTGCGGCTCCCTCGTATCGTTCGGCTCCAGGTGCGGCAAATTGACGCTGTAAAAGAGCCCTGGCGGCGTTCGCCGGGCCAGCAAATCTGCCAGCACGCAAGATACCCATGGGGTCACGCGCCCCCAATCGTCAAGCTCCACCCCTCTCCGGCGGTAGTGCGAGAGCGCCACGCCGGGCCAGCCATGCAGGAGAGCCTCGCGCGCCGCGGCGACGGTGCCCGAGTAATACACGTCGGTGCCGAGGTTAGCGCCGTGGTTAATGCCGCTGAGCACCCACTTGGCCTCAGGCGCGAGGCGGAGCAAGCCCATCCGCACGGAATCGGCCGGGGTGCCGTGGACGGCGAAGCGGTTGTCTCCGCGTTGCTCCACGCGCAGCCCGCGCTTAGCCGTGATCGTATGGCTGCACCAAGACTGGTGGGTGGCGGGAGCGACGACCACCGGGTCATGGCC
>JAFAQT010000191.1 GCA_019246215.1 Verrucomicrobiota bacterium | reverse complement strand
GAAGCAATTACTAAGCGTTGCATTTTTAAAAAGTCCCAGTTAGTTTCCTGCCCCTAAAATATGCCGAACAGCATTATTCCAGAAGACCGGCTTCGGAGCACCGATCTTAGTAACGATGAGATCGCGCGCTATTCCCGGCACCTCATCATGCCGGAAGTAACGCTCGATGGCCAGAAACGGATTAAGGCCGCCAGCGTCCTTTGTATCGGGACAGGGGGGCTCGGTTCCCCCCTCGCACTATATCTGGCCGCCGCAGGTATCGGTCGATTGGGCCTGGTTGATTACGATGTCGTGGATTTTTCCAATCTTCAGCGTCAGATCTTACACGGCACAGAGGATGTGGGCCGCAAGAAGCTGAACTCGGCCCGAGACCGGATCAAAGCGATTAATCCGAACGTCCAGGTCGACCTGCACGATATGATGTTCAGAAGCGAGAATGCGATGCAGCTCGTGCAGCCCTATGACATCGTCATCGATGGGACCGACAATTTCCCGACACGCTACCTTTCGAATGACGTTTGCGTGCTGACGAAGAAGCCCAATGTTTACGGATCGATTTTTCGATTTGACGGTCAGTGCACGGTTTTCGCGCCACATCTGGGCGGTCCCTGTTACCGTTGCATGTTTCCTGAACCGCCGCCGCCCGGAATGGTGCCCAGCTGTGCGGAGGGCGGGGTATTGGGTGTGTTGCCGGGAATAATTGGCGTGGTGCAGGCAATCGAGGCGATCAAAATGATCATCGGCATAGGCGATTCGCTCATCGGCCGTCTGGTGAGCTTTGATGCTCTCAAGCTCCGTTTTCAGGAGTTTAAGATCCGCAAGGATCCAGAGTGTCCGATCTGCGGAGAGCATCCGACAATTCACGAGTTGATCGACTACGATCAGTTCTGCGGAATTCCGCAGGCCGATGCCGAAGCGGCAAAGGAACTGCAAGTTCCGACAATCACCGCGACGGAACTGAAGACGAAAATCGACCGCAAAGACAAGTTCGTCCTCGTGGATGTGCGCGAACAGTTCGAGTATGACATCAGCCGAATCCCGGGATCGAGATTGATTCCCCTCGGAGAGCTACCAGCGCGGTTAAGCGAGTTGGACAGCGCAGATGAGATCGTTTTGCACTGCAAAGTTGGTGGCAGGAGCGCAAAAGCTTTAAGGATTCTTCAAGAAGCGGGTTTCCGTAAGCTCAATAACTTGCAGGGCGGGATCACCGCCTGGTCTGACGAGGTCGATCCAAGTATCCCAAAATACTGACTGGCAAACGATTCAGCCTCGAAGGTATGCGCCGTTCGCGGGACCAGTGTGCGATCGGCTCAGCGTCATGGAGCCCTCGGAAATGGAAGAGACTCTCCTCGAACTCTTGTGTGCGCCTCTCAGCCACGCTGCTCTTCGCATGGCTAGCTCAACTGAACTTCGACAGATCAACAGCCGCATCCAACAGCGCCTGATTCGGAATCGCGACGGTTCGATCCTCGACATTGAGCTCGACGGCTCTCTGTTGTGCGAATCGGAAAAAACCTGTTACCCAATTCGCGACGGCCTGCCAGTTCTCGTACCGGGAGAAGCTTTCGATTGGCCCCCAACTTCGTAATTCGATGGCCAAAGAGGAGAGAGAAGGAGCGTTCGGGAGGCGTTGGACCAGAGCAAACCGAATAAACAGGAAGGAATACAAAGCCAGAGTGAAGGAATACCAGTTGCCCTTCCTGAACGCTTTGGACGTAAAATGGACGACTTTCCTCGCCATCATTTTCTGTTTTGGTGTTTTTTTTTCCGGGTGCCATCTGGAGAATGCAGAGCAAAAGGGTGACGCCGAGGCTAGGGCGGGGCGATTCGAATCTGCAATTTACTGGTACGAATCCGCGCTTGGTACCGAGGATCGTTCAACAATCCACTGGAAAATGGCTGAAATTTTCACAAACAGGCTACACGATCCTGCCAGCGCAGCCTATCACTATCGGAGAATCCTGGCATTGCACGGCAGCGGCGCGCGCGCGGATGCATCGAGGGCCGCTCTTCGCCGTTTGGAAGCAGGCTCAGCACCGGCGGAGGGGGGTCAGACTCATTCTAAGAGCGGCCCCACGCCCAAGCCGGTTGCACCGGAGCAAGCTGCCGTCGAGGGTGAAAAGGCTGCTAAAGGTAAAGTGCGGACCTACGTCGTTCAAAGCGGAGACACATTGGTTTCAATCTCGAAAAAGTTCTATCAGACTCCTGCCCGATGGAAAGACGTTCTCGACGCCAACCAGAACCAGTTGTCGAATCCCGACGAACTCAAGGCGGGTCAAACAATCATCCTCCCTTGATTCACTGGGGTAAACTTTACGATTGAATATGAGTATGAACAAGGTCATCGGCTTAACCCTCCTCTCCAGCCTAGTCTGGCTTTTCTCCTGTGATGCGGAGGAGATGAGCGCCGAACAGTACGCTGCGCGTGCGGTGCAATCAGTCAAAGACGGGAACCAGGTAAAAGCGCTCGCCGATTTCGATAAAGCGGTGGAATCGGCGCCCGATAAACCGATTCATTATCGGAATCGTGCAGCATTTTTCGCCTTAACAGCGCAATGGGGCAAAGCCATCGCTGATTATGACACTGTGCTAAAGCTGGATAAGAATGATCAGGTAACGCTCCGAAATCGGGGCTATGCCTATGTTCAACTTGGCAAATTAAATCAGGCGTTGGCAGACCTTGACGCCGTGCTCCAAGTGCAGCCCGATGATAACCAAGCACTCCGGTGTCGAGCTTACGTTTATGCTGTGCAGAAACAAGACGTGAAGGCTGTTGAAGATCTAACCAAACTGATCGAGAAGAATCCAAGCGATGCCCAGAGCTATAAGGCCCGCGGTGATGCAAACGCCGCCCAGTCCAAATGGAGCGACGCAATCGCGGACTATAGCAAGGCGCTGGAATTGAATCCCACAGACCTCGAATCTATCTCGGCCCGCGCTATTGCTGATTTACATGCCGGCGACAAAAACAAGGCGTTCTCCGATCTGAACGCCGTGCTCGAGGCGAAGCCGGACAATCTTGAATTCCTGAAATTGCGGGCCCAAGCCAACTACGGCAGAAACCAATTCGACTCGGCCATTATTGACTACTCTAAAGCAATCAACTTGAAGTCAGATGATGCTTCCCTCTACGCGGCGCGTGGATTCTCGCGGCTGAAGAAAGGAGACAAAAACGGAGCTCTGGAAGATTTTACAAAAGCGATCGAGTTAAAACCGGATGAGATACCGTACTACGAGGCCAGGCTCTACATTTATGGCAGTGAAAACGATTTGGAAAAGGCTCTTGGCGATCTGACGCATCTGATCGCATTGAAACCGGATCAGATCGAACTCTATTTGCGACGCGCGAATCTTTGCCTGCAACTCAACAAAAAAGACGAGTCATTAGCCGACTACGAGAGAGTTCTCGCAAAAGACCCACAAAATGTCGCCGCGCTGGCCGGCAAAGGTGAAGTGATCGCGAAGAAAGGCAACCGCAGAGCCGGCGCAGAACAATTAGAAGAGGCTCTCCGCCTGGCAACCGATCCCAGAGACAAAGCAAACATTCAGGCCAAACTCCATGGGATCGGTGTCGGTCCGTTGTAGTCAGTTCTCAGTTGGCAGTGGGAGAAGTTTTCGAATCAGCGTAGCATAGAGTTCGAGCCTATACCGATTTGATCGAGCCTTTGAGGCACTCCAACGCTTTTCACAGGGCCATGGACAGTCTCGGCACAGGTACATTGCTCACCCGTCCCTGACCCGCAACCATCAGGTCCTTGAGTGAACAGTATTGATCCTTCTAATCGTATTCGTACTCGAATTCGTCCCTGGGACTAAACGTAGGAGCTATCGTCGCCCCCTCCGCTGTCGTCACCGCCGAAGTCCGAAGTGCTATCCGAGGCATAATCGTCGGTCGTTGCCGGATCGGGGTCCGGGTCCGGATCAGCGTAGGCGGTTTGACCGACGTTGCCTGGATCTGATTGGCCGCGATCTTCGTTACCTTCGTTGTAATAGTTGTTGGTCACTTCCACGTTCTCCACGGGCTGCCCTCCCCCAAATATCCCGCCCGAAGATGTGGACGCGCCGGAAAACGGGCCGGGATTGTGGCCGATCAAATTTTCGATCCCCTGAAAGAGCAAGGCTCCTCCGGCCACCCCCGCAGCAGTGGACAACGCCCCCTGCAAAAATCCTCCGGTCCCGCCTCTGCTTGGCGTTTGCGGCGCCGCCTGTGGGGAACTGTAATATTGAGGCTGCGCGGGCTGCATCGGAGGGGGAGGGGGCGACGGCGGCTGTGAAGTCGCGCGCGGGGGTTGTCCGTGGGATTGGCCGCCGCCGAAAAGGCTAGCCACTCCTGCGAGGAAACCACCGCCCTGGTGAGTGCCAGACGCAGGGCTTGCCTCAGCGACTTGTTTCTCGAGCGCAGCGATTCGATTTTGCGCGTTCGATAGAGCTTGTTGCATTACGAGCGTGCTCTGGACCAACATGTACGGAGCCGCAGGAACCTCAGAAGTCTTGCTCCGAATAAATTGGTCAGCCTCGGGGTCCTTGGCCTGGCTACTCGCCTGGCTCAGTCGATCGAATAGACCGGATATGAGATTACGTTCTTCAGGTGTCATAGATTAAGGATGACGTTGTTCTTCACTTTGACAAGTCTGGACTGACCAGGTTCAAATACCGAAGCATGGGGGAAATTCAGCGATGCTTCACTCAAGCTCCCTCGAAGCTGTACTTGCCGGGGCCGACGAATAGGAAAACGATCATGATGCAAAACATCTCGATGGAACGGGAGTACTGCGCGAAACTGTGGGGATGCTCGCGAAACGTTGAAACGCACGCGACGAGCATTGTGAGCGCGATCAGGATGGCTGCCGGCCTGAAAAAAAAGCCGAGCACAAGCAGGATCCCGCCCGCAAACTCAGATAGCGCAGCGACAAGACCCCAGATTTTTGGCAAGAAATTGACGCCCAAACTGGCCATTGCATGTCCGTAGTGTGTCCAGGCTGCTTGACCGCCAGAGAGCTTCTGCCAGCCAAAAACGATGAAAATAGCACCAATACCGAGACGACCGATCAGTAGTCCAAGATTGGAGTGTTTGGCTAACGACTTGAACATGACATTCGTTTAACTCAAGGGGCTGTCACCAGTCAACGGAAGAGGGCTCATCCTAAACGGAAGTGGGATGAATGCCAGCACAGCGCAGCAGCGATCCAATCAGTTCCATGGGCAAACCGACGACATTGGTGAAAGAGCCCTTGATGCGCTCGATGATAGCGTTTTCGGAGTTCTGGGCTGCGTAGGCACCAGCCTTGTCGAGCGGGTTCACGCTCCTCAGGTACGCTTCAATTTCATCGCTGGAAAGGGAGCGAAGAGTGACTGTGCTGTAAACGGCCCGGAGTGTGATTCGCCCGATATTTCCCTCAAGCAGTGCGATGCCTGTGACTACTTCGTGGGTTTTCCCGACAAGCTGTTGCAGCATTCGTGAGGCGTCGTCAAAGTTCCGCGGCTTGCCAAAGATTTCCCCTCCAAGCGCAACTACAGTGTCGGCACCGAGAATCACCGCATCGGGATACACAGCGGCCACAGCGCCGGCTTTAAGCTTGGCATTGAAGCGTGTCAGTTCGCTGGCTGTCAGAAAGTCGCATGACAACTCTGTCACTTCAGGACGAACCGCTTCAGCTTGGAATTTCGCCTCGCGAAGCAGTTGAAAACGCCGAGGTGAACTGGACGCCAGAATCAAGCGACCCATACGAACTCCGTTTCTAATGATGGAAATCTCGAGTCAATCCAAGTGCCAGTTTCAACTTCTGGTACACCAATCAATTACACCGAGCATGTCAGAAGTCTAATCGTCAATGCTGCCCCTTCTGCGTCGGCGCGTTTTCCGGCCCCCCGACGGCGGGAGGATTGAGTTCCTTATAATCCGCCGGGATGGCAAAGTCAGCGTCCGGTACGTCGGTTTCCTGCGCGGAATCGAGGGTCAAGGTGAGTTTTTGACCCATGAGTGTCTGCGTCGTACGGATGGGCAATCCCGGATACTTCTCCGGGGGAATCGACATGCTCCGGAAAGTCTCCAGCGCAGGCCCATTCTGCAAGCGGTAAAGTGCTTCCACGATCTTTTGGTAATTCGGATACTGTTTCGCGATAGATATGCTCATCTCGATGCCGTTGAAGTTCGTGGTGTATTCCTCGGTGTCGAAGCCATTGATTTTCTCTTGCTTGCCCGTCGGCCTTAGTTGGACATCCGCGGGATTCTCCAGCTTTTGGCCTAGCATTTCTTTCAGGGCTTTTGTCCGTTCCTTGACCTCCTCAGGGCTGATCTTGAGAAACGCTTTGTTCGGATGCAGCAAGAGCGTCGTCACTCCGGTTTGCGAATCGATAAGTGCGCTTGTCTGTTCTCCCGCGTCCATCCTGATCTTCGTGTCCTTGATTCTGAGTGTAATCTGCTGAACCGCTCCGGAATTCTCGAAGCGTTCCTTGATGAGATAGTCAGCTCTTGCGATAAGAGAGAAGCAGGCGAGACTCGCGATGGCGAAAATCGTTCTATTCATGGGGCGCAGGGTACTGTATCCGAGGGCGACCCATTTGCATTCCAAAATGGCAGGGCTGGGAAACGTATCGGCGTAAAGGCGGCATCGGTCTCGTGTCAATCCCTTTTGCGTGGAATGCGACAGCAAAATCTTGGTTAGTGTACCGTCTCCTAAATCCCTTAAGCTTCGCTGTAGGCCAGTTGGCTGTTTTCCAAGGCGCGAGCGACGGGCATATCGAAATTGATATGTAAGGAGCGAGCAACGCGGAAAAACAGCCAACTGGACACGGCCCAGAGGATTGCGTTGAAAATGGGCCGGCGGCTGCGTTGCTCGTCGGTTACGTTATCGATTTAGATATGCGCCCTCCTCGCGCCTTGCCGGCGGTCCATTTTGAACGCAACGATGTCATCACTATATTCGAGACGGTACACTAGATGAAGGAGAGCAGTCAGCGGGAGCGATCTGGAGTCAGAGCCGCGAGCACGTTTCGGGCGAC
>JAFAQT010000188.1 GCA_019246215.1 Verrucomicrobiota bacterium | reverse complement strand
TGAAAGCTTCGAACCGGTTGATCTCTTTTATGCGCACATCGGCGGTATGGATGCCTTCGCCCGCGGTTTGAAAACTGCCGCAGCAATTCGCGCCGATGGCCGTCTGACCGAATTGCTGAAGAATCGTTATGCGTCTTGGGACAGCGGCATTGGAGCGGCCATAGAAGCGGGCAAGGAGGATTTCATCTCGCTCGAGAAACACGCGCTGAGCCAGCCCGACCCCGTCCAACATACGAGCGGGCGCCAGGAACTTTGCGAAAATATTGTCAACGAGCTCATCTAGCTATGGGTCGGCATGGTTGGGCCGGACTATCATAAAACCGGAGTCGACCCCTGTACGCCACCGAAATCATCCTGGGTATTTAGAAAAGCTGGGCGAAGTTTTCCAGGTGCCGGCGGCGAGGCGCCCAAGGCCTGCGCTGAGTAATCGTACGAACGTCCGCCCCTCAAATTAGGCTTTAACCTCGTGGTCTACCACACATGGCTGCATATCCCTATAAAGATCCTCAACTATCGATCTCACGGCGCGTCTCTGATTTGTTAGGGCGGATGACACTGCCTGAAAAAATCGCCCAAATGTATTCGCACTGGCTGATTTTGTCTGCAGACGGCAATCATCGGATCCGTACTGATGCCTTCTGCCAAGCCGCGACTACGGACGACACAAAAGAAATGCTCAGGCTCGGGATCGGGCAGATCACTCGGCCGCTTGGCACGCATCCCGTCGATCCCAAAGAAGGAGTGAGCGCCCTGAACGCCCTGCAAAAGTTTCTCCTCGAGGAAACCCGGCTCGGCGTACCGGCAATATCCCACGAGGAGTGTCTGGTCGGGCTGATGGTTAAGGGCGCAACGCTGTTTCCTTCTGCGTTGAACTATGGCTCGACTTGGAATCCCGACCTTATCGAAGCGGTCGGCCAGGAAATTCGCAGAGAGGCAAAACAGATCGGATGCCATCAAGGGTTAGCACCGGTGTTAGACGTGTCCCGCGATGTTCGCTGGGGACGCACCGAGGAAACAATGGGAGAGGATCCCTATCTGGTTGGGGTTCTTGCCACTCGCTATGTCAGGGGACTGCAGGGAGAAACCCGAGAACTGCTGGCGACCCTGAAGCACTATGTGGGACACTCCTTTAGCGAAGGAGGGCGCAATCATGCGCCGGTGCATCTTGGCTTCAAAGAGCTGAATGACGTGTTTATGCTGCCATTTGAAATGGCGGTAAAGCAGGCCAATGCCTGCTCCGTGATGCCCGCTTATCACGATATCGACAATGAACCCTGTCATGCGTCCCGCTTCCTGTTAACCGAAGTGCTGCGCAACCAGTGGAACTTTGATGGTCTGGTGGTCGCCGATTATGCAGGTGTCAACTTGCTCTATGTCCACCACGGAGTAGCCAGGGACAAGGCCGAAGCGGCCGCTCTCGCATTTAATGCAGGACTGGATATTGAGCTACCTGGGTTTGAATGTGCACAGCATTTGCAGCAGGCGGTCGAACGTCGCCAGATCAGCGAAGAAAAAATCAACCAAAGCGTCGCGCGGGTTCTCGCCGAGAAGTTCCGTCTTGGCTTGTTTGAAAACCCGTATGTCGACGAGAATCATGTGCACCTGCAATCCGAGAGCGCAAGGAATCTGGCGAAAGAGGTCGCATTGCAATCAGTCGTCCTGTTGGAGAATAGGGGAATTCTGCCTCTTGACGTCTCAAAGAACCCCAAAGTGGCTGTCATTGGTCCAACGGCGGATGATCAGTTGGCGATGTTTAGCGGCTACAGTTTCCCGGTCCACTTGATTGTGGCCAATATGCAAGAGGAACGCGTTCAGTACGCAAAAACGCCACTACAGGCGTTGACCGAACGCTTCGGTAGGAAAAATGTGCGCTACGCCAAAGGCTGCGATATCCTCACCGAACGCAACCCGGAGACACCCGTTTTTCCGGGCGACGTTGATTTGGATCTTGCTGCCAATCTTAAACGCAGTTCGCCTATCAGCCGGTCTACCTCGCAAGTCGAGGACGCGCTCACCTGTGCGCGCCAATGCGACGTCGCTATCGTCTTCGTAGGAGATCTGGCCGGTCTGTTCCAGACGGGCACGGTGGGTGAAGGTTCAGATACCGATAGCCTTCAACTCCCTGGGGTGCAGGAAGAGCTCTTGAGGCAGGTCGTCGCGACCGGCACACCCACCATTATCATAATGACTTCAGGCCGCTCATATGTCCTGAACGGTCTCGAAGACCAGGCAGCGGCAGTCCTGATGGCTTTCCAGCCTGGCCAGGAAGGTTCCGACGCGATAGCCGATCTGCTCACCGGTAAGGTCAACCCCAGTGGGCGGCTGGTGGTTTCGATTCCCAAAAATGCCGGTGCGGTGCCCTATTATTATAACCACAAACTAAAGAGCGGCGGCACTCCCATCGCGTATCACTTCGGGAGCAAGTATTCCTTCGGCTACGGTCTAAGCTATACCCGGTTTGAATACAGCGGGCTGACTATCCAGCAGGCTCGCGTCAATATCAAGGACGGCACGATCGCGCTTTCCTTGACTGTCCAGAATACCGGCGAGCGCGAGGGTTGCGAACCGGTCCAGGTCTACGTGCGCGATTTATATGCTTCCCTCGTTCGTCCAGTGAAGGAACTGAAGGCCTTCAGGCGAGTGCCACTGCAGCCCAGACAAAGAGCCGAGGTGAGTTTTGCCATCCCAGTTGATATGCTGAATTTCACTAATAGAGACAACCAACGGATGGTCGAAGCCGGTGAATTTGAGATCATGATTGGCGCGTCCAGCAGTGATATCAAGCTGAAGGGCAGGGTCGAAGTTGTCGGCGAAAACCGAGTGCTCGATCGAGACTGGCGGATGGAAAGCCAGTCACATCTGAGGTATTTAGGATGAGCTGATGGCAGACAAAACCAATGGGCAGACTCGTCTAATTTTCACAGGCGTCTAACGATCGAATCTTTGGTGCTTGGTGACGACGCGTCTCTTTAAGTTACCGAGCTTCTCGCTCTCACCGTCTATTGGCGGAAGGAGTCCGGCGGCGGTGCCGAGGAAGTGGTATCATGGGCTCCGCGCGAAAACAGAGACTATCGTTAGAAGAAAGGCAAGTCGACGCGGATCTCGCGTGCCATCGGCTAGAAACCTTTCTATGACAGCATTGGAACCTACCATTTTGGATAAGGCTGCGCTTTCGGCTACTGCCGTAGAAAAACAAAACCAGCGGTTCCGGATAGGAGAACAAGCAACCAAGGCGACCATTTCCAGAATTGCAGCAACGCGAATGCAGCCATCGCGATTATCAACGCGACCGATGAGTCAACTGCGACCGTCCAAACGGGATTGTAAAGAGCAGCAAGCAAGATTCCCACTACCACCGCGTTGGCTCCTCGCAGCGCTGCCTGGGCAGCGGTGTTTCGTCGAAGGCTGCTCCAGAGCGGCAGCGTGCCGAGAAGCAAAAGGAAAGAGGGAAGAAAAATCCATATGAGGCACCACAATCCGGCCAACCAGCCGTGTCCAATGACTGTTCCAAGGTAGGCTGAAAAAGTGAACAGCGGCCCAGGCATTGCTTGTGCGGCTCCATAGCCGGCCATGAAGGTGTTCTGGTCCAGCCAACCACGAGATACTGTCTGGGACTGTAACAAAGGCAAGACAACATGACCGCCGCCAAAAACTAGTGCTCCTGAATGGTAGAAAGCGTCTGCCAACTGAAGCCAGTGGTCCTGGTATACAGCGGAAAGCAGAGGAAGACCTGCTAAAAGAAGAAAATACAGTGCGATATTGGACCAGGCAAACCAGCCGCCATGCAGACGCCTTCCAACGGGCAAGCTTTCACCCGATCCTGCATTTTCGCGCAAAGATATCCACCCGAACAATGCACGAGCCGCAATTACACACTGTTGCAGCC
>JAFAQT010000185.1 GCA_019246215.1 Verrucomicrobiota bacterium | reverse complement strand
GGCAGCCTAAATGACAATTTTGGCACTTTGGGCTTCGTCATTATCGGCGTATTCGTGCTGAGTTGGGTCGGATCCGTGATCATCTATCGCGTCAAGGGTTTCGACCACTTTGAAGCAACGACGACACCCGATTGATCCTTCAATGTTCATGGCGAAGATGAGGATCATCATAGTCGTGCTCGTGCGAATGCATAAGCTTATCGGCTATGCTCATGCGTGTGCTGCTCATCAGCATTCTGTGGAGCCGAGCCCGGAAGATTGTGCAGAACTTGAGGCACACAACTCTGGAGAAGAGGAGGAGTTCTACTGAGGCTCCCAAGACAGGACCGCTGCGCCCCCCGGAGAGATCATCGTCGAGGAACTCGCGACTGGATCTTTTATCGTGGCGCTGCCGCCCTGGATTTGATTGCTCGACAGATCCCGCTTTACGCTCCCGTCAGGCTTCTACTCCAATTTTCTTATTCCGGGCGCTACATCGACCTTGAGTTAAGCCGATGTGGCGGCACAAGCTGTGAGATACCGGCAACAACTCGCCCCACTGACACGCCAATCGATCCTACAGCTGTTCACCATAACCATTAGTTATTAACGCATGCCAATCCTATGGAAACTAACACACCACAATCCGAGATGAAGTTGCAGTCATCGGCGTTCACCAGTGCGCGTCGGGAAAGCGCGTGGCTCTCACGACGCGCGGCTCTAGGATTCCGGGCGCCGCCGATCCCCGAGGCATTCATCGACGAACAGGAAAATGCGGGCGTGCTCCCGGCCCGTGGCGATTGGTCGGAAACCGAATTTGAGCGCCAAATCCAAACCACCCAAATGCTGCCAAACCGCTTACATGAAAATTGCTAAACTTTCGGAAATTCCCGAACGAGAAATCCGATCGCCGCAGGGAAAGTATCATCTCGTGCGGCAATCGATTTCCCAAGCTCTCGGAGGGATAAAGGATGTTGGAACCTGGGGCGGTGGACATCCCTTCGACGTGGAGTATTTTCGCCTGCCTCCAGGTGCGGCTAACTTTCCATTTCACGCCCACTCGGCCCAGTGGGAGTTGTACATTTTCGTTAAGGGTCGCGGCAGCGTCCGCGGCGCGGAATCCACGGTTGTGGTGGAGGAGGGCCAGAGCATCATTTTCAAGCCCGGAGAAGCGCACCAGATTCTGAACACGAGTGAGAACGAGCTCAGCTACTTTGTCGTTGCTGATCATAACCTGGCCGATATCATCGCTTATCCTGACAGCGGTAAATGGGGCATCAAGCCGCAGCAAAAGTTCTTCACCATGGAGGAGACCAGCTACTACGAGCCGGGGGACTAATGATTGGGCGTGAGCCGATTTGAGTTCGAAGCCAGGCGAGGAGATGGGTTAGCAGACAAATAGGGAGGAATCACGAAGGTTTTTTCGGCCAAAAAAAGCGCTACTGCCGCCCGGCAGGGAAGGACAATGCAAGTTATGAATAGGATGACAAATCGGGCAGGAAGATCTTAACCGATCGGCCGAACTCGCACATCGCGGGGCTGCATGCTGCGCTTAACATTCCCCTCCCAAATTGAACGTTTTTCAACCAAGATTCCTTGATGCGAATCGGCCTCGACGTGGCCCATACCTGTGTTGAACGTCACGGTTGTGGATGGGTTGCGGACCGAACTTCCACCGCGCTCGGCAACATCTGCGTCAGCGATAGTATCATTTTGTATCATCAATTCGGGGAATGGATGAACTGGAACACTTCCGCGGGGACAATGATCGAGCGGTCAAATGTCTCAGCGCCTTTTATGGGCTCCTCGTGGCTGAGTGCCGTTATCGCCTGGAAAAAGATCGAAGCCGGCTGTTCAAACTTGCCAGGTGACCCCGAAATTGTGCACTCGTTTTCTTTTCAGGCTCCCCAGGTCGGAAATGCGCGCCTTGTTTACACGGTTCACGATTTGAGTTTCTGGACGCACCCGGAATTCGCGACGGAAGTGAACCGCCTCGGTTGTCAGCGAGGGGTATTAAATGCGGTTCGCCGCGCATCCGCGTTCGTATTTGTTTCTGAGAACTGCCGGCATGATTTCCATTCGTTGCTCCCCTATTCGGATCGCGTTCGCGCGTTGCCATCCGCGGTTATTCCGCTCGCGTCGCGATTCCCAAGCGTCGCTGAAGCGCGCGCGGAATTTAGTTCGGGTCCTTGGGTTAACGTCGGAGCTATGGAACCGCGTAAGAATATAGACTCGCTTCTGGATGCGTATGAGATTTATCGAGAGCGATCCAACTGCCCCCGAAAATTGTGCATGGCGGGAGGCAAAGGGTGGAAAAGTGAGGGCACTTGGAAAAGGATCGGAGATCTTCAGCGTCGTGGTCTTATCGACCACCGTGGCTATGTCTCAGACCCTGAGCTGGCGCGCCTGTACGGCAAGGCGTTCGGGTTTGTGTTCCCGAGTCATAACGAAGGGTTCGGTTTGCCTGTGCTTGAGTCGATGAGCCAGGCCTGCCCGGTCATTTGCTCAAAAAACTCGAGCCTGCCCGAGGTGGGGGGCGAAGCGGTCTTGTACTGGGAGGGCCAATCGGCGGAGACGCTCGCCGATTCGATGCTGCAGCTCGAGCAAGACCAAGGGTTGTACCTGCGGCTTTCAAAAGAGGGATTGGAACGATCCCGCCTGTTTTCATGGGAAAAAACGGCCCGG
>JAFAQT010000183.1 GCA_019246215.1 Verrucomicrobiota bacterium | reverse complement strand
TGTTGCTGACGGAGTCGGTGTTGCTGAAGGAGTCGGTGTTGCTGAAGGAGTCGGTGTTGCTGAAGGAATCGGTGTTGCTGAAGGAGTCAGTGTTGCTGAAGGAGTCGGTGTTGCTGAAGGAGTCGGTGTCGCTGAAGGGGTCGATGTCGCTGCAGGAATCGGTGTCGCTGCAGGAATCGGTGTCGCTGAAGGAGTCGGTGTTGCTGAAGGAGTCGGTGTCGCAGGATTGCAGCCCAAGAACAAAACACTGAGGGAAATCAACAGCGGTCCAGACAATAGTTTTTTCATCTTCTTGTGGTGATTGGTACCGGATGGTGCATTCAGTGCGCCCATGCAATATGAAAATTCAGATTTTCAGGGTGTAGCATTGTTAGCTTTGATAGTATCCGTTCTGTGTGCGGGCCGGATTTATGGCTTTCGTTTTCTAACGATTAAAAAGGGTCGTTCTAACGAGGTCAACCGGAGGGCGTCGAGACCGCCTTACTCGCTGCCTCTGCGCCGGGAAGTCTCGACAGTGTTGAGCACCTTGCGCAGTTGCATGGCTAAACTCTCAATTCGTGGGGCGGCCACTTCTGCTGTTTCGGCCTTGATAGATGTGCTTGAGCTCTCGGGGAACCGGCTGGCGCTGCTTCCAGCTGCAGAAACCCAAGGAATTGTTGTCAATAAAATGCACGATGCAGGTCAGACGTGGGCATCGGGATGCCGTTCTTCGCCTCTTCGCAGCGTACATCGCACGCCTCTGTCATGAGCTCGACGGTGATCTCATCAGTTTCCTCTCGCAACTCTCACTGGTCCGTTTCAGGTACCGCCTCGACCATCATGCGGACAACGTCGACCATTTTGTATTTTGGTTCCCAACCAAGTTTTGCGGCGGCCTTGGACGCATCGCCTCGTCCGATCATGATTTCGGTGGGTCGAAACAGCGTTCGCTCAATTCTGGTATGGTCTCGCCAATCGAGGCCCACCGCCTCGAAAGCCGCCGACACAAAATCTTGCAATTTCCGGGTTTGGCCTGTTGCAATGACAAAGTCTTCCGGTGAATCCCGTTGAAGCATCCGATACATCGCTTCAACGTATTCGGGAGCCCAGCCCCAATCCCTCTGGACCTCAATATTGCCCAGCTGAAGTTTTTCTTGATTGCCTTTTGCAATACGATAGGCGGAGCGGACAATTTTCTGAGTAACGAATCGTTCCGGACGCAAGGGCGATTCGTGATTGAACAAGATGCCGGAACACGCAAAAATGTGGTAAGCCTCCCGGTAATTGGATACCTGCCAGAAGGCCGCAGATTTCGCTACCGCATATGGACTGCGTGGCCGGAATGCCGTTTCTTCGGTAGCCGGTCGTCCGCCCAGGTCACCGAAACATTCGCTCGAGCTCGCGTTGTACAACTTGATTGGTTTTCCGGTGAACCGGATAGCTTCCAATAGATTCAGAGTGCCCAGGTAAATGCTATCCTGCGTCTCGACCGGCTGCTCGAACGATAACGAGACGGAGGATTGCCCAGCCAGATTATAAATTTCGTCCGGTTGCACTCTGAAAAGGACCTGCAGGACGCTGCGAAAATCATTGAGCGCGATGGAGGCAAGCTGAACATCTTTCCGGATCCCGATTCGGTCCAGATTACGAAAGGACGACATTTGGGCATCCCGGGAAGTGCCGCAAACGAGGTACCCCTTTTCCAGCAGCAATTTGGCTAGGTAAGCGCCGTCCTGTCCTGAAATACCGGTCACGAGAGCTTTCTTCATGGAGAATATAGTGCTAGAATGGCAATGGCTCGCTCACAAGCGCTAAAATTTAGCTGCTGATTCCTCAGTAAGCGTTAGCTTCCCCGCTTTGCGGCCCCTTCTTGAAAAGCGAGGGCGTTTTTAAAGAAAGCCGAAGCCGGACACTGTTGAAGAGAGAGGCATCGGAGCCTCGCTTACAGCTGCTTTAATCCGTAGCTTATTCACTGATGCCGTGCAGACTGTGGCGAGAATCTGAAGTGAGTGCGGCCCCAGAGCGCCGAGTGAATGGTGGATTCTGTCTCAACCTGAGTTTGGGGCTGAGTCAGGACATTTAGTGTATAATCAGCGCCTTATGAAGATTGCGGTCGACTTGACTCCCATGCGATTGGGAGGAGAAAACGGCGGCATAAAACTCGCCGCAATGGAGCTTCTGAAAGGATTGCAGGCACAAATGGGAGACCAACTGCAGTTTATCTTCTTCACAGCGGATGATACGCACCATGAGGTTACCGCCCTGCTCAGGAAATGCGATTTCGCATCCTGTGTGTTGCGACGTTTGGGAAAAGGAAACCTTTTCCCAGCAATTGAGCTGGCTACTCGATCGAAGATCCTCGTGCGGAAATTACTTAAACAACATCTCCCGGCCGTATTGTACTGCCCGTTTGGAACACTCTTTTTTGGCTTTTACGGGATACCTTCTGTTGTGACGGTCGTCGACACATTGCACCGGGATTTTCCATGCTCTCTTCCGGTGCAAACACGAGAGTGGAGAGAGTTACAACTTCGCAAGCTTGTCGGTTCGGCAGATTTTTTCCAGGTTATTTCTGCATTCACCGCAGAAAGGCTAAAATCTCTCTACAAGGTTTCGCCGAAACGGATATTTATTACCCATTTGCCGATTCAGGGCCGGTTGATCACTGTGAGCGCCGAGCGCGAGCCCTTCTTTTTTTATCCGGCAAATTTCTGGGTACATAAGAACCACGAGATACTTTTAATCGCCTATCAAATCTATTTGGCAAGGTGCGCAGGCCGCAGACCTTGGGAGCTATTATTAACAGGCCATTTGGATGTACGTGCGCGCCTGTTGCAGAAGCTGGCCGCCGACCTTGACATCGCTGGGCACGTGAAGTTTCTGGGGCACGTCACCGAGAAGGAATTGGCAAAACTTTATTCAACCGCGTCGTGCTTGGTTTTTCCCTCGCTGCACGAAGGATTCGGCATTCCGGTTGTCGAAGCTATGGCCTTCGGATTACCTATCATCTGTGGCCAAGAAACGAGCATTCCCGAGATTGCCGGGAACGCCGCCTTCTATACGGAGATGCGGAACCCGCACAAATTGGCTGACGCACTTTACACGATCGCGGGGAACGAAGCTTTGCGAAGCGACTTAGTTGCGCTTGGGAAGAAGCGCCTGAAAGCATTTGATTTTTCTTTAGAAGTGACACGATTAGCTGGTCACTTTGTTGCTGCTGCGCGGCAGAAGCATGAGCTTAAGCGAACGCAGCGCTGTCTGCAAAATCTGAAACTTTCCGTTGTCTACTACTCCCGCGCACTGGCCCGAAAGGCACTGAATGCAGCGATCGAAATACCGGCGCGAATCGAATAGATGCCGAAATCGTTGCTCTGATGCGAATGGGACTGGACGACTCGGGCTAACAAGCCCAATCGCTATCTTGTCGGCTCATATCGCATCGCCACCGCCCCGAGCCGAACTCCAACCGGCTCACGAGCCTCAAGTCGACAGGCTTCGACAGCCCCGCGAACAACGTCGGCCCGTGGCCCGCGAGCCTCGGCTGCACCACGAATTCGTACTCATCGATCAATCCCAGCTCCGCCAACGCCAGCGGGAGCTTCACGCCTCCCGCTAACAGTCCCTTACCCGGCTCCCGCTTGAGCTGCTGA
>JAFAQT010000174.1 GCA_019246215.1 Verrucomicrobiota bacterium | reverse complement strand
AGGTCACTCGCATCCAGGGACTCCAGAAGCGCAGCCGCTTCACGCTCAGCGCGAACCCAATCGAGCGCAAAACCACCGAACGTGCGCGGCATGTTGCCTGAGAAAATGTTCTCCGCAACGGTCAATTCCGGATAAAGGCTAAATTCCTGATGAATCGTCGCGATGCCGTGCGCCTGTGCCTCGCGGGGATGAGCAAAATGCACCGTTTTGCCGTCTACCTGCATCTCGCCGGAACCCGGTGGATATACACCCGAGACGATTTTGATGAGAGTTGATTTCCCAGCTCCGTTTTCACCGAGTAACGCGTGCACTTCACCCGGCCAAACGTCGAACGAAACGTCGTCCAGAGCGCGGACTCCCGGGAAAGTTTTACTGACGTTTCGTAGAGCCAGGGCTAGCTCACCCGGCGAGTTCGTCGGGGAAGATGATGTCTGGGTTTCTAGAACCATGGACCGTATAAGGGGGAACAGTGAAAGCTAACCAACAAAGCCGTCGGAATTACAATCTTGACCGAAACGCGCCTCCAGCTTCCTTGCTGCCGCCGACTTAGCAGGGCTACGTTTTATCTTGATAACGAAGGAAAGTCAAGAGGTTGGAGAGGAGGTTTTGCCGGGGATTCCATCCCTTCCCTCTGAAATCAGGCGGAAAACGAAATGCGCTCGGTCGCGGCGCGCAGCTTTTCGTAGAGCGGTGTCAAACCGGCTGGGATAACTCGCGCGCCGCCAAGCACGGTCATGAAATTATGATCACCGCTCCATCGTGGGACGATGTGCAGGTGGAGATAATCGGTGACACCGGCTCCTGCAGCGGCCCCCACGTTCCACCCGATATTGAACCCCTCCGCGTTGACAACCTCTTCAAGTAGACGCTCGGCATAACTCGCCAGATCCACCAGTTCAAGCTTCTCGCCGCTGGCCAATTCCGCCAGCCGCGAAACCCTCCGATAGGGGACCACCATGAGATGCCCCGGCGCATACGGGTAGAGATTCATCATCAAAAACGCATTTTTCCTCCGGCAGACAACAAAATGCTCCGAATCGTTTGTCGCCTCTGCTGCTTCACGTAGAAAATCGACCTTACGCTCCCTTTCGAGATACTCGATTCGCCACGGAGCCCATAGACTTTCAAGCCAACCTCCTAACTCGTTCACAACGTATGTTTAACCTGCGGTCGGCCCCAAGGTCTAAGAAACTTTTAAGAATCTCGCGGATCTTTCCAATTCCGGAAGCTTGCATCCCTTTGGTTTGTGAAATTTTCGCGCTACGACTTTACCATGAATCCGATGGTTCCAAGGCGACCCCAGACACTATGGGTTGTCCGTGCCCGATCCGTGACGCCGATTTTATCATGCTTATAGGTAGTGGAGACAAAATCGACAAAAGACGCATTAAAATTGACGTCATGCGACACCAGCACCCCGTTCGGCCTCAGTTTTTTCCAAAAATACCGAAATTCCAAGTACTGGTACTTGTATCGATGGGAACTGTCGTGCAGGAACAAATCGATCTGTTCCGGAAAAACTTCCTTTTTCATAAGTTGCTTCACGTCTCCGAGCAGAGGTTGGAAGCCGCTCTTCAGCCTGTCCGGAATCATCGAACCCACCGGAATATTTGGATCGACCTCAACGCTCAACAGTTTACCTGCCTTAATGCCTGCCTCATACATCCCTTGCAGGATAAATGCCGACGACATTCCCAGGTTGCCCCCTGTTTCCACACAAATAGAAGGGGTATACTTTCGAACCAAAGCCATGAGCACCGAGGAATCAAATATTCCCATCGAACTCTTGGTTCCGAATACTCGAAGTCGTTGTTCCATTTCCTTCGTGAAATCGCTCCGCTGCACCTCCAGCACCGATTCGCAAAAGGCCGACCATTCGGAGTCATCCATCGCAAGCAACTTTGGGTTCATCGTTCCCCTTCAAAGCAGTTCTCGCACGCAAGCCTCAGCCGCTCGCCGACCGGCTCCCTTCCCATCCAGGAGTTGGATGACTCTGCTCATTTCGCTGACCATAGCCTCTCTGTGATTCGAATCGCTGTACAGCTTCCAAACCGCATCTGCGATACGGACCGGTAACGCGTGGTGCTGAATGAATTCCGGGATAATCTCCCTGCCGGCGAGAAGGTTCGGCATCCCCAAATGGTCCACGCGGATTAGCAAACGTCCTGGAACATAAGTAAGCCAGGAAACCTTGTAGATTAGGACAATCGGCAAGAGATAAAAAGTCGATTCCAATGTCGCCGTTCCAGAGGCCACCATCCCGACGCACGCTCGCTGCATCAGTTCGAACGGGTTCTTTAAGCCGATTGGGAGTTCGCCCAAGTCGGCTTCAGCGGCCATTTTTTTCATATATTCGCGTGCAGATTCGGAAGCGGCGGATGCCTCAAACTGAATCCTTTCGTCTCTTCTGCGCAGCAGTTTCCCCGCTTTCAGCATCACTGGGAAAATGCGTTTGATCTCTCGACTGCGACTGCCCGGCAACAGTGCGACTAAGTTCCGCACCCGGGGTTCGCTGATTCGCCGGCCTTCCAACTCTTCCATCATTGGATGACCGGCAAATTCAGTTTTCAGACCACTGGCTTCGTATAAGGACTTTTCGAATGGAAAGATACAGATCATCAAATCCAGCAATGTCGCCATGCGCGGTATTCTGCCACGGTTCCAGGCCCACACCTGAGGACTGATGTAATAGATCAATTTCCGGGTGAATCCCTGGTGACGGAGATAATGCGCCAGTCTTAAATTGAATCCAGGATAGTCGACAAAGATCGCCGCATCTGGATCCAGTTGCCGGATTTCCCGGTACATTCGGTAGAATTTTTCTCGAAAAAAGGGGTATTTCACGATCACGTCCCAGAGCCCGACGACTGCTTCCTGTGTCCAATCCAGGAAATGCTCTCCAGCGATCTTCTGCATCTGTGGACCCCCTGCGCCATAAAATTCAGTATCGGGAATCAAGCTTGCAATTTCGCGCATAAGAACTGCACCGTGAGCATCTCCGCTGGATTCGCCAGCAATGATGTAGATGCGTTTTGGATGCATTGTTAACGGTGCAACCGGAAGGTAACCCATGTTGCAGCTGGATCCTGCTCGTCGCTGTTCATCCGCTGACAACTTCTTCACGTCCGACCCAGTTCTTTAATCAATTCACCTGTGGCCGATTTCGTGATTTCGGTTATTTCGATTGCCAATTCGAGAGCAGCCGCGGCTTCAGAACCTGATACAACCGGTTGAACACCTCTGCGGCTGCATTCCACGAACGATTGCAACTCGCGTTTCAACGGTTCGTCTTTATCCACTTCCACCGCTTCCCGAGTGATCATTCCGTTCACTAAGCGAAACATTTCTGCGCTTTGGCTCTGGTAATCCAGGGAAAGGTAGGCGTCCTCTTGAAACACCCTGATTTTCCTCATCTTTTCCGGGCTGATCCTACTGGCTGTGACGTTGGCAACACAGCCGTTTTGAAAACGGATCCGCGCATTCGCGATATCCTCGCCCTTGCTTAATACCGGAACGCCCACCGCGTCGATGCTCTTCACAGGTGACCGAACAAGATGAAGAATGATTTCCAAATCATGTATCATCAAGTCGAGGACAACCCCAATTTCAATGCTTCGAAACGGGTAGGGCGATAATCTATGTGCCTCAATAAACCGCGGCTTGGACAACCGCCGTTCAAGCGCGCTTAATACCGGATTAAACCGTTCCACATGTCCCACCTGCAAAATAAGTGAACGCTCCTTGGCAAGCTTGACCAGCTCTTCGGCCTGACCCGGTGTCTCCGTGATCGGTTTTTCTATCAAGAGATGCTTGCGTTGCCGTAACAAAAATTTAGCCACTTCGTAGTGATCGGGCGTCGGAGTAGCGACGGTCGCCACATCAATCAATTGGGCAAATTCCGATAGCAGGGTAACGGCTCGCACGCCATACCGCTGGGATATTCCATTCGCAGTTTCAGGATTGGTGTCGAGAATCGCCGCGAAATCTACTCCCGGAAGGCCGGAATATATCCGAGCATGGTTTTTGCCGATGCTGCCGACCCCGACGACCCCCGCTCGAATCTGGCTCTTCATGCCTTATAGCCGTATATCGTAACCTGCTTTTCCCTGGCTAAGGCTATTACTGTATCCTTGTCCAACAAAAGCGTTTTCCCGGCTTCGATCGCCAGGACTGCGATGCCCGCGACAGAGGCAACCTCCACGGTTTCGCACCCGATGACCGGCACATCAAACCGGATGTCCTGGTTCGGTTTGGAAACCTTCACCGCTATAGCTCCCTTCTTTGCCAGAGCCGCGCCGCGACGGATCGCCTCGTTCGTGCCTTCGAATGCCTCCGCCGCAAGCACGGTTCCATTTCGAACGACGACAGTCTGGCCGACATCCAGTCTGCTGAGCTCCTTTGCGATCTCAAAGCCGTATGCTATATCCTCGAGGGAACGCTTCTTTGGCTTCGGGCCGCAAATCAACCCTTCGCTAGCTAACGAACCTTCCAGGAAGGTCGTGGCGGGCAGTAATTGAACACCGACTTTCGCCAGTTCATCGCCCACCGCACCAAACAAAGTCTCGGCATTTCGCCTTTGTAATTTGCTCAGCAATATCAGCACCCTGAAATCGGGTCGCAGATCAAATAAATTTTTCGGTGCGATCTGACCGGCCATGATCGCCCGGTGAACACCCGACTCGGCGAAATAATTGAGCAGCCGGCCGAGTTGGCCAACCCGCATCCACTCGATAGAATCAGCCTGATCGGCCAATTCCCGGCGCGTTTCATTTTCAAAGGCAGCGATATAAACCGCGGAAACGCCGCTTTGCCTCGCAGCTCTCGCAACGAGAAATGGATACACACCATTTCCGGCAATAATTCCGAGCTTGGACTGATTCTCCATTGAGAAGATTTAGGGCGGAATGATAGTTTCGGCAAACCGGTTACGCCGCGAAATGCCACTAGTCCACCAAACCCGTTGGCGTTAACGTTTTCGGCTCGTTCTTTATCGAAGACTCAAGACCATCTTGCCGATATGTGCGCCGCGCTCCATCGTCCGATGTGCTTCAGCCACCTCTGAGAGGCGAAAAATCTTATCAACGACAATCTTGATCTGACCGGATTCCAGCAGTGGCCAGACACGCTCACGCACCGCCCGCACGATGCTTGCCTTCTCTTCAGCCGTTCGAGGGCGCAACGTCGATCCGGTGATCGTTAGCCGCCGTAACATGATCGGCATGAAGTCGAAACCGGCAACCGTGCTCCCCTCGATAAAGGCGATCTGGACCAGCCTGCCTTCGGTTGCGAGCAGGCTGATATTTTTCTCGATGTAGGCTCCGCCTACCATATCGAGGACGATGTCGATGCCGCGCAGCCCCGTTATTGCTTTGATCTCAGCAACAAAATCGTGGATCCGGTAGTTGATAACATGGTCGACACCCAAACTGAGGCAGAATTTTGCCTTCTGTTCATTGCCCACGGTGACAAAAACGGTAGCGCCAAACTGCTTTGCCAGCTGGATCGCGATGTAGCCGATTCCGCTCGAACCACCATGGATCAGTACGTTCTCACCGGATTGGAGCCGGCCGCGAGTGACCAGGTTTGCCCAAACGGTCAACAAATTTTCTGGAATGGCGGCCCCACTTGCCAGATCGAAGCCTCGGGGCAAAGCCAGGCAGTGGGTCGCGTCCGTCCGACAGAATTCCGCGTAACCTCCGCCAGGAGTCAACGCGCAAACCTGGTCTCCGACTTTCCAGAGGGTCACTTCTGCGCCGACAGCAGCCACGCGACCAGCTACCTCTAAACCAAGGATCGGTGAGGCTCCCGGAGGGGGCGGGTATTTCCCCGCACGTTGCAATAGATCAGGGCGATTGACCCCGGCGAAATCGACTTGAATGAGCACTTCGCCCGGGCCGATCGCAGGCACCGCACCGTCGGCGAGGCGCATCACCTCCGGCCCGCCTCCTTCACCGTGGGTGATATAACGCATCGTTTTTGGTATCATGGTCTTGATCCTCTCGTCCCCAATCGTCCTCGCCGGCGTTCTCCTCCTCGGTGTTTGTTCGTTGCTGGGCCCAGCTCCACCCCGGTTCACTTCACCGGGGAGGAGAACGCCGACGAGAACGATTAACGGAACGAGTTCGAGTAAGGAGCGCGGTTATCATAAATGCGAATGTCATCGTTATCGAGCGCTAAACCAATCGGGCTCAATACGGCGCAATTGGGCTCTCTGATCGCCAGCGCGCCCTCGGACCTTTTTTCGGCCGAAGCGCTGGCCATAGTCTCTCAATCGCAGCTTGCTCGCACCTATCTGCAATGGTCAAAGATCCAGAACAAGATGATTGGGGTAGCACGACATTACCTATGTTTTTATATTCAGCTCACAGACCGCAGACCACGTCTGCTCACCGAATAGCCCGCGAAACCGGCCCTGAAGCGTTTCTCCATCTGACCGACTTCTCACTATCGCGAAGACCGCCGATCCCGAACCGGACATTAATGCAAACAAGCTTTCCGGCTGTTTCTTCAGCCAATCCTTTAATACCCGAAGAAAGGGATATTTCGGCAACACGGCCGGTTCGAGATCGTTTCGGAGAGTTCCCCATTGCGTCTCGGTTTCCTGGCCACGTTTCAGTTCGGCTGCCAATCGGGCATACGCGCTGTAGGCGCCGGCCGTGGAAACGGCAAAGCCGGGCTTAAACAATGAAACCCACAAACCGTCGGCAAAAACTCGAGGTGAAATCCGTTCGCCTCGCCCGGTGCAGCACGCAGACCGGCCGCTTACAAAAAATGCGACATCAGAGCCAAGCTTTGCCGCCAACTCTTCCAGCTGGCGCCCCTCAAACGGGCAGTCGTGAAGTTCATTCAGCAATCGCAAAGTCGCTGCCGCATTTGAACTGCCTCCTCCAAGCCCGGAGCCAACTGGGATTTTCTTTTCCAAACGAATTGTGTACGGCGTATCGATTGAGGCTGCCTGGTTAAAGACCTGCGCAGCTCGGATAACCAGGTTTGACGGATCTCCTTTAAGCTCAGGTAAGTTCGAGAAAAATGACGAATGGCTGGCGCGCTCAATTTCCACCGCGTCGTATAAGCCGATCGGCAGCATCCATGTAGCCAATTCGTGAAACCCGTCGCGCCGCTGTCCGAGAATTTTCAGCGTGAGATTGATCTTGGCCGCACTAAGAGTTTTCATGCATCGTCATGCTGTGCAAAGCTCCAACCCGGCAAAGAATAGAATAATCGTTCCATTGGATGTACCGACGGCCCAGGCCGCGCGAGAACTCATCAAAGCAATCGGGGGCACGGTAGGCTTTTTCAAGATTGGCAGTCAACTTTTCACCTCAACGGGGCCACACATCGTTGAAGAAGTGCGAGCCTCGGGCTCGAGAGTATTCTTGGACTTGAAATACCACGACATACCAAACACGGTCCGGCGCGCGGTGGAGTCCGCATCCGCCCTAGGTGTTGACATGCTGACGATCCATTTGTCCGGCGGACGAGCGATGTGCGAAGCCGCCGTTCTTGGGCGCGGGGTTTCGAATGTGCTGATTCTCGGCGTCACGGTGCTGACCAGTCTCAATGACACCTCTTTATCCGAGAGCGGTTTTCGATGTTCGGTGGAGGATCAGGTATTGCTGCTGGCCGAGGTTGCCAAGAATGTCGGGATTACTGGTTTGATTGCGAGCCCGCAGGAACTTAGAATTTTGCGTGAGCGCTTCGGCTCACTCTTCACCACGGTGATTCCCGGAATCCGTCCCGCTTGGGCGGACGTCGACGATCAGAAACGGACTTTGAGCCCGCGGCAGGCAGTCGAAGCCGGAGCAGACTATCTCGTGATTGGTCGGCCGATTACTGCTTCGAGGGATCCGGAAATCGCGGTGCAAAGGATCGTTGACGAGTTGGAACAAGCGTCTTGAATTTCGGATCAGCTAAACTCAAGTCCGCAGACAAGAGATAACCCGCACATTTCGCGCCTTCCGCCGCGGCAGATCTCCGGATAAAATTCTGCATGGAAAACAACATTTCCATTTATAGCAATCGTTTACCTCCTTGAAGTTAGGCTAAATTCAGATCGAAGCGGATTTCGAGACTTGTTTTTCCCCATTCCTCTACGGTCTTCTCTGCAACCGGAAGAAACCCGAAGGATTTGTAGATCGAGATTGCGCGATCCAATCCTTGCACGGTCCAGAGGTAAACCACATTGAATCCGCCGGAGCGGCAGAACCGAATCGATTCCTGCACTAGCCATCGTCCCAAACCAAGTCCGCGCACTGGGCGATCAACAAACAACAGGCGAAGTTGAGCCTGGTTGTTCGGTCGTTCAAAGATGAGAATTGAACCGACGATCTTCCCTTCCCTTTTGGCCAACCACGCCTGTGAACGCCGCTTCTCGGGACTGAAGATGAATTCGATCGCAATCTGGGCGCAGTATGCCTCGTGGACGTGATTAAACCCATAGTCGGCGAAATTTTGCACCCCATGGATGTGAATGAGCTCGCCGAGATCTCCCGGCGCAAAGTCGTGAGAAATCGAAATACCCGCGGCTTGGATCGAATCGGGTAAGGTCATTGAACGAATTGGGGGAATTGGGGGAACCACGCCCCCATGCACTTACGAGGTTCAGGCGACCGTTGTGCGAGTCGCGCCAATGATTCGATACGCTCCCGATTCCATGCGATCCAAAACAGCAAGGTTATTCGAGATCTTCGCTTCCTGAATCAACCCGACGATGTAAAAATGGAGTTCCTGCGCCAGCAATTTAGCATCCTGGCTCGGAATATCCCCTGCCTCCATGGCGTCACTCAACGTAGATTCGAGGTAACGGCACTTGCGTTCGCTGATTTGCTGGGCCATCAGCCGGATTGCCTCGTCTTGTGTGCTCAACTCGCTGCCTAAGGAAGCAAACGGGCATCCCAAAACGCGACCATTCTTTTCGAAATGTTCGGTCTGGTTTCGGCGAATATTGGCGAAATAGGCTTCAAGCCTTCCCAGGGGTGGAATCTGGGTAGAAAAAATTCGATCCAAAGCCGGACGGATCTGGTCCCAGCGAAATTCGTACGCAGCCACTGTAAGTTCGGATTTGGAGCGAAAAAAATGATAAAAACTACCCTTCTTCACCCGGGACTGCTCACAAATCTGGTCGACCCCCACTGACCCATAGCTTCGCCGCCAGATAAGTTCATGAGCAGTCTGCAACAGGCGCAGCTTGGAATCACACAACCGCATTCGCATTGAAAGATACTGGACCGATCGGTCAACCGCAACTT
>JAFAQT010000163.1 GCA_019246215.1 Verrucomicrobiota bacterium | reverse complement strand
TGCTGCACGAATTCGTCGTGCTGTAAGGCTCAGCGCACAGCAAAAGCGACGCCTATCCACTCCAGTGTAGCCCGGCTGGTCAACCTGGATTGGTTCGGGTGCACGTTCTCGTTAAGCCACCTGGCGCTCGTTGTGCCCATACCGACCGAGTCAGTGGAACCGAGCGATGCGGCAGGATACGCCCCGCCTGTGTTGGCCACTATCTGCGTTAGATTGATCTGAGCGCACCTGTAGCACAGGACCGTTGTGTCTTGGCATCGTTGTCGGTGGCGAGTGCCGCGAGACACGCAAATCCGTGATCCTTCGTCCGGATTTTTCCTCAGATCTATGAATCATCCATTTTGCTTTCATTCGTTTTTCATCATCGCATTTCTGCCGGTAATGCCCTTGGCTGCGTCCTCCTTTGCAGGTCAGAGCCCTCTTTCTCTCGAAGATGTCACAAAGAAAACGCTCGCGCAGAATCCAGTCGTAGCTGCCGCTCGAGCCCGGTGGCGAATGGCTACGAAACGAATTCCGCAAGCAGCGGCCTGGGAAGATCCGAAGCTAAATTTTAGATCGCTATTGGCAAGGTTCGTGCAAATTCCGGCAAACGGTTTCACGGATCAGGCGGTCAGCCTCGAACAGAGCATTCCGATTTCTGGCAAGAACCGGAGTCGTGAAAGAGCCGCTATTGCTGAAGCTGTAGCCGCGTTTCAAGACTTACGACGCCAAGAGCTGGAAATAATCCTTAAAGCACGATCCGCTTTTATCCAACTCCTCAACGACTATGAATTGCTTGACCTAAATCAAGCGGAAGAAACCGCACTTTCGCAAACCATTGATAATACCACAACCAAGTTTGAAGTAGGAGCCAAGCCAGAGTCAGACGTCGTAACGGCTCAAATCGAGCGGCAAAAAGTGACCGAGCAGCGGCAAGATCTCCAGCGGAAACGTTCGAATGACGAAACCACACTGAAGGTCTTAATGAAAATGGATGCTTTCGCAGCGCCGTTGCCGCGCCCGGGTATGCAAAAAATCCGAGCCGTACCCCTAGATGCAAGAGAACTTCGGTCGCGGATCGTCCTGAACAACCCGGACGTGCTACAGGCGAATGCCGAGCTAGCGGCAGCGGAGTCGCGTTATCAACTGGCGAAAAGAGAATGGATCCCGGACCCCACGGTGAGCATTCAAGCGGACCACTACAACGCGGGATCACAGATCGCCAGCGAAGTCTCGGGCGGGATATCAATCAGCTTGCCATGGTTTAATGAAAGAAAGTACAGCGCCGGTGAGCGGGAAGCGCTTGATCGGGTGACTGCTGCCCAAGATGCCTTGGAAATCTCCAAAAATGAGGTGTTTGGAAAACTTCGGGACCAGCTGCAAAAAATTGAAACACTTCACCACCATGCTGATCTCTACGGAAACACTCTAATTCCTAGTGCCAAGGAGAATGTGTCAGCGAACCAATCCGATTACGAGGCTAATAAAACGACGTTTGAGAATGTACTTTCTTCCCAGCGCAATCTTTGGGAGATCGAGGCATCTTACCATCAACACTTAACAGACTACCAAATCGCCCTTGCTGAGCTTGAGTCTGTGGTCGGCTCAGATCTCGGATTTTTCGGTGTGACCGGAGGATTATCGAAATGAAAAACAACCTCTTTATTTTTTCAGTTTTGTCAGTGGCACTCCTGCTTGGCGCCTGTTCGAAGACCGGCCCGACTGCTTCTGTCAAGAATGACATTGATTACTACACCTGCACAATGCATCCGTGGGTTCATTCAAAGAAGCCAGGCAAGTGTCCGGTTTGCGCGATGGATCTGGTGCCTGTGTTCAAAACCAAGTCTCACAGTGACCGGGCTGGTCAAGCAAGTGATGCGGGGGCGACACCTGGCACGAGCTTAAAGCCGAGTGCGCAGCCGGAATCACACGATTTCGAAGTCCCAATCGAACGTCAGCAACAGTTCGGCGTCACCTACGCTCAAGCCAAACGGCGACCGCTCGTGCGCGTTGTGCGCACCGTCGGTTTGGTGGCCGCGGATAAGGGACGCCAATGGACATACGTAGCTCGCACTGAAGGCTACGTGCAAAAGCTTTACGTTACCTCGCCAGGTCAAGTCGTTGAGAAGGATCAGGACCTTTTGCAGGTCTACAGTCCGGACCTTGCGACGTCCGAACAAGAGCTAATCAAGCTTTTGGAAAACCGCGATCACGCTGGATCCCGTGACCTCGACCAATTGATCAAGTCTGCCAAGCGGCGCTTGCGCCAATGGAATCTTACGGATCAACAAATCGAAGCGCTGGAAAAGAACCGAATTTCCTCAGAATATTTGACGTTGCTCTCCCCATTTCGGGGCGTCGTTGAGGATGTGCCTGCTGACCAGGGAGCAAGATTCTCAATGGGCCAGAAACTGATCAGCCTGGCTGATTTGTCGCTGGTGTGGGTTTGGGCGGAGTTTTACCAGAACGAGATCCCGTTAATCAATGTCGGCCAGGCAGTCTCGATCACCTTCGGCTCCGAGAGATCATTTACAGGTGTGATCGCCGTGGTCAATCCATTCGTCTCACAAACGCAACGAACCACGAAAGTTCGAATCGATCTCCCGAATCCCGATCTACAGCTCCGGCCTGGGATGTACGTTAACACTGACCTTTCGGTTGATCTTGGAGAAGGATTAACCGTTCCAATCAATGCGGTCGTACCGACCGGCAGCCGGAATATCGTCTTCCTGGATAAAGGGAATGGGAAACTACAACCGTGCATTGTTCAGCTAGGCAGCCAGGTAGGAGACGCCTACCAGGTTCTGAGCGGATTGAACGAGGGCGATCGCGTTGTTGCGAGCGCCAATTTCCTCATCGACGCGGAATCCCAAGTTCAAGGGGCACTGCAGGGTTTTGAGCAGGAGACAGCAACCCCCTCTCCCCAAGAGGTGACGCATTCTGATGGCTTAGGCGAGAATTCAAAAGAGCCTTTCGATTCACTGCTGAAGGATTACTCCGCGATTCAGCAGCAGCTTGCTCAAGATAAAACAGATCGTCTCAAAGATTCAATCAATGACTTTGATAGCGATATTCACGTAATCGCCGGAGCCGATTTCCAACTGGGAAATCGGCAGCCGCAGTTCATGGAAGACCTCAAAGCATTGGATGAAGCCACCGAACGAGCCTTTCAGGCTAACGACTTGGATGGGGCGCGTATCCAGTTCGGCAACATGAGCGCAGCTCTTATCACACTGCTGACTGATTCTCGTCCACCTCTAACTCAGGAGTGGAAAGTGATGACGTGTCCGATGTGGAAAAAATCACCGGCCCGATGGCTTCAGGCCGATCAGGAGATCCACAATCCGTTCATAGGAACCGCGATGCCCAATTGCGGGCAAACGATCGGTTCGATCGGGACAATGAACCTGAAAGCGGTCCGATGATCCACTCGAACGACCCCAAGCAAGAGACACTGGTGGAGCGGGTAATTGGTGCCAGTGCACGCAACAAATTTCTCATCATCATATTCACCGTCTTTGCTCTGGCTGCAGGGGTTTATGGGCTACTGCACACATCCTTGGATGCCATCCCGGATCTCTCCGACGTTCAGGTAATTATCTACACCGATTGGGAAGGTCGATCACCGGATCTTGTTGAAGATCAGATTACCTATCCGATCTCGGCCCGTTTCATTTCCGCTCCGAAGGTCAAATTTGTCCGTGGCGAATCCATGTTCGGAAAGTCTTTTGTCTACGTCATTTTTGAAGATGGTACGGACATCTATTGGGCCAGATCCAGAGTTCTCGAGTACCTGAACTCCGCTCGAGGCTCACTGCCGTCGAATGTGAATCCGGTCATCGGTCCCGACGCTACGGGTGTTGGATGGGTTTACGAATACGCGTTGATTGATAAAACGAAGAACCACTCT
>JAFAQT010000441.1 GCA_019246215.1 Verrucomicrobiota bacterium | reverse complement strand
TATTGCCGAAAAAGATCGATGTCCAAGAAGCTAGTCTTACGGTTCTCAACCAGGGCGGGAACTTTGAGGCAAATAAATTGTCCCTGCATTTTCAGCAGGGCTCGGAAGGCCAGCTGGGTTGTGAAACTCTCCGCATACCCGGGATTGGCGTTTGGCATCAACTCCACGCGGGCCTGAGTTATGACCGAAAAAAACTGGCCCTCACGGGTCTGGTCCTCGAGCACTTTCTTGATCTTCACGAGCTGCAAATTGATTTGTCCGGCTCGGAGGAGGGTCAATACCGAATGACTCTGAATGGCAAGGTGCTGGGTTCTTCTGTCGCGGCGAATGCATCCTTTATTCAACCCGCGGAGCGGCCTTCCATCGAATTGGCAATGAATGTGATCGGCCTGCAACTCGGGCAGATTCAGAAGCTGTGGTCCTTCCCGATATCCGGCTCGATTCCGAAAATCGAGATTCAATTGAAGGGAGAACCTGATCGCCCGAGCAGTTTAACCGGGTCGGTCTCCACCGCCGGGAGCGGCATCCGGTACCAAGATTATGCCGTGGGAGCGGCGGCTCTTTCGTTAATTGTTAATAAAGGAGAAGGAGAACTCCAGCATTTCTCGGTAAATTCCGGTCCAAACAAGCTGCGAGTAACCGGGACCTTCAGCCTCTCGGAAACGTGGGACGAGCTCTCGACCAGGTCGTCCGCGAACATTGGAATCGCCGCGGCGGTTTCTGAACCTGCACGCTACGTTCCCGGGCTGAATGCGGCAAGCCTGGCTGCTGGCAGCATTAGGCTCCTGAATGGAAGGGTGCAGGCGGTATTCGAAGAATCGGTAGCGGCAATCAGCCTGCCTCAAACCGTGCCCGGGTTCTCTATTTCCAGCGTCCGCTCGACCGTATTTGCCGTTGCGAGGCTTCCATTCTCCCCAGATGTCTGGCCGTCCCTCGCCGCCGCGGTTTTTACAGATTGTTCGAACATTTCGTACCAGGATGCCCGGATCGAACGGATACGGATCGCGGCCGAAACGACGGATGGAAAAACGGCGACTGCCACTACCAAGGTGGAGTCCGGCGCAAGCAGGATTCGGTTATCAGCGCATCTTCCGCTGCCGCTTCCGTACCAATCATTCGACCCAGAAAAGATCACTGGTGGGATCACTTTCCATCTCGCGACCGTTTCTGACTTTATCCTGCAAAATCTGATAGAGGGCGCCCTCACCGCAAACGGTGACCTTCGATTTGATCATCTGCGGGTTGCCGGAACAGTTCGAGCCGAAGGCAGCCAGTTAAAATATCGGGGGATGAGACTTCAATCGCTTTCACTGGACGCGGTCTGCAGAGATGGCGAAGCCCATATCCAGAATTTCCGAATTGGATTTGATCCAAATAATTACGCGGACCTCTCCGGGTCGGCCAAGATGATGGCTCCGTTCTCGTTTCAAGCAAGGGCCGGGGTAACTTTCAAGGATGTGGCCGTACTCAACGAATTTCTCAGAAACCTGGGTGTCGAACCGGGAGTGAGCGGAGGACTCGATGTCAACTTTACGGGAGGTGGTGACGTTCATAGCCTCACTGCCAAGTTTCAGGTTTCGGGCCGTCAACTCCAGTACCGTGGAGTTGTTGTTCAAGACCTTGATATCCGGGCGATGGCTGAAAACAGAAAAGCGGAAATCCAGAGCTGTCGCCTTACTCTCGACAAGGCCAATCGCGTGGATTTACAAGGAACGGCTCAGCTCGTAGATCCTTATCCTTACGCCATCGCTGGCACAGTCGCGCTCACAGATCTCGCAGTGTTCAACGGACTGATTAAGAACTTCGGACAACCAAGTGGATTGGAAGGTGTTCTCAATGGTTCGTTTTCAATCGCTGGGGATGCCCATCACCCTGGAGCGCACCTTCAACTTTCCGGAGAGCAATTCAAGTATCGCGGCCTCTTGATCTCGTCGCTGTGGATCAAAGCGGCGGTAGAGGATTCTAAAGCAGAACTCCAGGCATGCCGCATTACAGTGAACGAAAACGACTTCATGGACCTGACCGGAGCCGTCGGGATCGCCGCACCCTTTGCCTATCAGGCGCGCGGCGAAATCACGCTGCGGGACCTTGGAGCGTTTAACGAATTGCTCAAAAATACGGGCCAAGCTGCCGATCTCGTCGGCAGCCTTAATGTCGACCTTTCCGGAAGTGGCGACATGCACAATCCCACCGCTCAGCTGCGCATCTCAGGTGACGGGATCAATTATCGCGGACTGCCGATACAGAACGTCGACGTGGAGGCACACCTTGAAAACTTAATGGCCACGATTGTGAGAGGCCGAATCGACCTGGATCCTGCCAATTACGTCGACTTCACCGGGGACGCCGGGTTAAGCACGCCACACCCATACAAGGCAAAGGGAGCGATCGAACTGAATGATCTCGGTGTTTTCAAGAAGATGCTCACCGGGGCCGGAGAAACTTCCGAGGCGACCGGAAACGTTCATGCAAACTTGTCCTTTTCCGGAGACGCGAGGAGAATGATTCCCGACGGGACTCTCCGCGTGCTGGCGAGCCAGATCAAATATCGCGGGCTTACGATCCAGAGCGTCGATATCAACGGGAATCTATTCCAGAGTAAGCTCGAGTTGCCCAGCTGCAAAGTCGTCTTTAACAAAGACAACTACATTGACGCAAAAGGAGACGCCCTCCTTGAAGATCCCTACAGCTACGATGCCGACGCGACGGTCCAATTTCAGGATCTGGCGTTTCTCAACGAATTGATCAAATCATTCGGGCAGGACCTTGGTCTCGCTGGAAAGCTCAATGCGACTTGGAAGGGGAATGGGCCACTGAAGGATCAAACAGGTGATATCCAACTGAGCGGCGATCAGTTCGAGGTCAAAGCAATTGGAAATATTAAGTTCGATGCGATTGCTCATTATTCAGGATTGAATGTCGAAGTTCCTCGATTTCAACTCTCCTCGCCGTACGCAGACGTAAAGGCAGCTATTCGCTTCAGCCCCCAATGGCTCGAAATTCCGGAATTGAATATCCACCGGGACGGCAACGCAATCAGCGGGAACGCCAAAGTTCCGCTGGATCTGCAATCCGGACGAAAGATTCCCCTCGACCTTGATCGCCCGATCGACGTGGATATCCACGGTGACAAAATTGCTCTTGGTTCATTACAGCCTGGCAAGCCGCAAGTGACTGGGACGATCGGACTCCGGTTCACGGTGTCGCAAACGCTGCAAAATCCTCTGATTGAGCTGACGGCCAATGCTCGCGACGTGAGAACCACCAGCGTCTCGAGTTTGTCCGCAGCAAACGGAGATCTCTCCATTCGCCTCGCGGACAAAAGGTTGACGGTGGACGGAAAAGTACAGCAACCGGATGTTCAACCCCTTACGTTAAGGGGCGAGATGCCGCTCGATAGCGGCCAAGTTATTCAGGCCGGCAGCGTTCCCGAAAATACGCCGCTTCAGTTCGCCCTGAAATGGCCTGACAACAATCTGGGTTTCGTTCGTAAAATCGTCCCCAGCATCAAGGTCATCGAAGGACGGGCCGGCGCCGATGTGACTGTCAGGGGCACTGTCAAACAACCGGATCTGGCGGGAAGCATCAGCGCAACTGTTTCGAGATTTCAAACCAGTACCGATACGGTTCCGCCGATTTCCGACTTCGCAACGAACATAGCCTTCCAGCGCGATCGCATCCAAATCACGCAATCAAGGGGCCTGGTGGGCGGAGGCCGTTTCGGAGTGAATGGAGCAATCGACTTGAAGGACGGTACCAATCCAAAGTTTGACCTCGGAGTGACCGGCAACCAGGTTTTGTTGACCCGAAGCGATGGAATCATCGTTCGAGCGAATTTGAACTTGGCTATCCGCGGGCCATTGTCCAACGGAGAGGTCACTGGAACCGTCGGCATTACTGACAGCCGATTTTTTAAAGATATAGACATTTTGCCGCTTAATTTGCCCGGTCGACCCCCGCCGCAACCACCGACGACAGCAATGCCTAAGATCGCAATCGAAACTCCGCCATTTAAGGATTGGAAGTTTAACATTGCCGTTCGCACTGATGATCCGTTTCTGGTGCAGAGCAATCTGGCACGGGGCAAAGCTATCATTAACCTGCAAGCAGGCGGCACTGGCGCTGCACCAAGTTTGACTGGCTTCGTCCGGATCGAGCGGCTTGTGGCATCGCTCCCGTTCAGCAGGATGGAAATCGACAATGGCAGTATCAACTTTGCGCAGGGTGGAAATATGTTGGATCCGAGTTTGAGCATTACCGGGCGTTCCACTGTCAGTGACTACGAAGTGCGGGCGCGCATTTTTGGAAATGTATCCAACCCCACAGTGTTTCTCGATAGCTCGCCGCCCCTGGCGCAAGGAGACATTTTGGTTCTGCTGGCTACTGGCTCGCCGTCATCGGCCTACGAGCAGGATCCGTCACTGCTGGCAGGTCGGGCAACGTTCCTCGTTCTACAACAGGCCTTTAGAAAGTTATTCCCGAACACAAATCGCGCCATTCAACAAAAGGAACCGTTCATCGATCGCTTTTCGGTGAATATCGCTCCAGGAAACAGGGCCGGCGAACAGGATATCGTGAGTAGCTTTAAGCTGACGAAAAACTGGCAGATCATCGGTAATTTTGGAACCAGTAGTTATCAAGGTCGTTTAAAGTACCTAGTTCGCTTCCGATGAAGTGTGCGCTTGCTGCTTTTGCCGTTTTGCTCCTAGATCCACTGGCGATCTCACTTCTGGCTCAGCGGGAAACTCCTCCAAAAGCTATCGAACCAGAATTGATCAACAACACGGCTCCTCCTCCAAATGCCGCGGCGCGCGTCCGCTTTTTCGGAAATACGAAGTTCAGCAATCGAGAGCTGAGTACTGCACTCGCGGACCCCCTCTCCTGGATTCAGAAACGAGGTCTCAGCATGCCTTTGGCGGACGACACAGCTTACTATCTTAGAGTTTTTTATCGACGGCGCGGTTATCCTATGGCCGACGTGAAATATACGATTCAGGAGCCTTACCTGGACCTCAATATAACTGAGGGGCCGTACTACAAGCTGGGCACAATCACTTTCGAAGGAAATAAGACCTTTAAACCGTCGACTCTCAAAGAGTATATGATCGGCACGACCCGCGCTCGCTATTCGCAATTTCAAAGGGAGCTTCCATTCGTTGAAGCCGATCTGATAACTGGAACAACATTGGTGCAAAGCTTCTATGTCGCGCAAGGTTTTCCGAAAGTGGACATGGTGAAGCTGACTACCATTCCGGATAATCGCACCGGAACGGTCAATGCGATTGTTACGATCAATGAAGGACCGAGATTCTTTTTTGGACCAATTTCTTTTTCCAATAATTTTGGAATCGCTCAAAAGGAATTCTCCGCCAAAATTAGATCCCTAACAAACCCGCCAAAGCCTTACTCTGAAGCGGAGCTGCAAAACTTGCAGAGAGATTTGACCTTCATCTTCAAATCGAAGGGATACTACTCGGCTTCGGTCACAGTTACACCTGACTTTAATAGAGTTGAGGGAGGCCGCGTACCCATGTCAGTCGATTCCGTTCCCGGAGCAATTTACCAGTTCGGCGCAGTCACAGCGAGTCAGGAGCCAAACGCTCGGCTCCGTCCAGAGTTTTTGCCCAGGCGCTTGGCTCCCCTTCGAGGTGAAACTTACGACCCTCAAAAGCTAAAAGACTTGTACAGAAAACTTTATCTGAGCGGCTTATACGATTCGATTGACATACAGGAAGTACCGCAACCGGATGACACCATTGCACTTGTTGCTCAGCCGCAGGAAGCAAAGCCGAAGGAATTAGGGTTCTACGGTGGTTATGACACGTTCGATGGAATCATTTTGGGTGCGAGCTATACCAATCGCAACATCGACGGATTAGGTCGGATCTTTTCATTTCATGCTGATTACACCGGCCGCGGCCCGGACGGCGAAATTTCCTATGAGAATCCCTGGTTCCTGGAAAGTGATATCGATTTTAGCTCGGCGCTGGGCGTCTCGATCAAAGATCTGATCGGGTACTCCATTCAGAATTACTACGCACGCATCAGATTGACCAAGTCGTTCAGAAAAGGAATCCAAACCACTGCTTTTCTCGAGGCGAAGGAGTCAAACGTGAGCTCGATTGTTATCAGACCACAATCCCTGGCCGGTCCCACCAGTTATCAACTGATTACATTGGGCTTGTCTCAAACGCTCGATTTCCGGGACAGCCCAACTAACCCGCGCAGGGGTTGGGTAATTGACGGCTCTGCCTCCTTCTCGGGAAACGCCGATGGAGGCGCCAGTTTTGCTCGTTTCACAGGTCGATACTCGACTTACTTCAGTTTCGGCAAAACCCTCCTGGCGCTTGGCGCGAGACTCGGTTACATGAACACCGTCCAATCGGCGATCGAAGTCCCGATCGATGAACGGTTCTTTAACGGCGGCTCAACAACCGTCCGCAGCTTTTATGAGACCGACCTCAGCCCGAAGGACACCGAGAATCATCCAATCGGTGGGCTTGCCCGATCGATCTTTAATATAGAATATAATGTTCCAATTTATGGGGACCTGGTAGGAGCAGCCTTTCTCGACGCCGGCGGCACCGGCAACACCCCCTTTGACAATTTCGCCACCGGCGTCGGAGGCGGCATCCGGTACAACCTGCCGATCGGGCCCGTTCGAGTCGATTACGGAGTGAATCCCGCCCCGCGAAAGAACCAGAGCGTGAGTGTATTATCTCTGAGTTTCGGTTTCGCGTTCTAACCCAGATCAAGAATTTGAAACCACAGGTGACGCAGATCTCATAGGTTAAGAGCGATAAGATACCAGTGCTTTGCTGCGTTGCTCCTTCCCCAATCGTCGTAGTCGTTCTCGCGTCCTCGGTCTTTGACCATCGCCGGTCGGTTGGCACGTAGAGTAGGGACGGAACGAAGAAGACGGGGGTTGCGTTTGCACCTGCAAAGAGGTCGAGGATAACAACGACGAGAACGATTAGGGATCCGGAGGACGATTGTGTTGCTCACGTTCAGCCTACCCGAAACGGCCGGAAATATAGTCTTCGGTCTGTTTCTCCGAGGGCCTGGTGAATATTCTTGCCGTTGGAGCAAACTCGATCAGACGGCCGAGATAAAAAAAGGCCGTCATCTCCGAACAGCGCGTGGCCTGCTGCATGTTGTGGGTTACGACGACAATCGTAAGATGCTCTTTGAGCTCATCAATCAGCTCTTCCACTTTTGCCGTAGCAATCGGATCGAGCGCGGAACAAGGTTCATCCATCAGGATGACCTCTGGCTTGACCGCCAGCGCTCGCGCAATGCAAAGTCGCTGCTGCTGACCGCCGGAAAGACCAAGCGCGCTCTCATGCAACCGGCTTTTCACCTCGTCCCAAAGCGCCGCAGCCTTCAGGCTTGATTCAACCGTGTCATCGAGCATCGCCTTCTGCTGAACACCACCGATCCGAAGGCCATAGGCAATGTTTTCGTAAATCGATTTCGGGAACGGATTGGACTTCTGGAATACCATTCCCACCCGCTTGCGCAATTCAATCACGTCGACTTCCGGCGCGTTGATATCGACGCCCTCGAGATCGATTTTCCCGGCGGTGATTGTGGCATGATCGATCAAATCATTCATGCGGTTAAAGCACCGAAGGAGCGTTGATTTGCCGCAACCAGACGGACCGATGAACGCGGTCACCTTCTTTTCTGGAATCTTCAGATTGATTCCATGGAGCGCCTTGGTCTTACCGTAATGGAAATCGACGCCGCCTACGTCGATCATGGTCCGCGTCAAAGCGGGAGCTGCTATGCCTTGCGCGCCACTTGCGGAAGAGATGGTCGATGCTTCGGCGACATCCT
>JAFAQT010000334.1 GCA_019246215.1 Verrucomicrobiota bacterium | reverse complement strand
CCTATGCTTTCTCGAGGAATCTCTTCAATTCATCCTTTACTTTAACCCCGCGAAACAATGACTACTCAACTCAAAGCAGCAAATCTCAATCTACTTGATCCCAGTATTCAGGTTCCAAAGTATGACCGGCAGAGAATCGGCCAGGCCATAATGCATGTCGGAGTAGGCGGCTTCCATCGTGCGCACCAGGCAGTTTACATGGATGATTTGTTCACCCAAGGGCATGATTCGCAGTGGGGCTATTGCGGAGTCGGATTGCTAAAGCATGATGCCCGCATCCGCGATGTCATGCATTCCCAGGATTGCCTTTACGCACTCGTGGAGCGGAGCATGGAAGGTGACAAGGCTCGAATCATCGGCTCAATCGTTAATTTTCTGTTCGCGCCCGACGATCCGCAAAAAGTGATCGACCAAATGGCGTCCCCCGACACAAGGATTGTTTCGCTGACGATCACCGAAGGTGGCTATTATATCGATCAGTCGACTGGGGAATTGGACGCGAAACACCCTGACCTTCAATACGATCTGGCTCACCCGCATGAGCCTCGCTGTTCATTTGGATATCTCCTGGAGGCCCTCGACCGCAGGCGGAATCGGGGGCTTCCACCGTTCACACTGATGTCTTGCGACAACATCCAGAGCAACGGTGAAGTTGCCAGGAAGATGTTGACAGCGTTCGCCGAGTTGAGGGATCCCGTTTTCAGGAACTGGCTGAGCGACAATTGTATATTTCCAAACAGCATGGTCGATCGGATTACTCCTGCAACCACCGATGAGCATCGCACCTTGGTCAAAGAGAAGTTCGAAATCGATGACGGATGGCCGGTGATGACGGAAACCTTCAAACAATGGGTGATCGAAGACCACTTCGAACAAGGCCGCCCGGAGTGGGAATCGGTCGGTGCACAAATGACAAGTGATGTTTTGCCCTATGAAAAAATGAAGCTGCGGCTCCTCAATGCAAGCCACCAGGCGCTCTGCTACATCGGAATGCTGCTCGGATATCAGCTCGTGCATGAGACAATGGCGGACCAGGACATCCAGAAACTCGTCAAGAAAATGATGGATGAGGAAGTGACTCCGCTTTTGTCCGAAGTTCCTGGCGTTGACCTGACAGATTACAAAAGAACCTTGATCGAACGCTTTGCGAATCCGGCGATTCGCGATCAGCTTTCACGAATCGGGATTTACGGGTCGTCGGGTATTCCCAAGTTCGTCCTGCCCTCAATCCAGGAGCAATTGCAGCGCCGAGGACCCATAAAGCTGCTGAGCTTTGTCGTCGCGTCTTGGTTCCGTTATCTGAACGGACTAGATGAATCGGGCAAGGAAATGCCGATGCTCGATCCCATGGCCCAGAGTTTGCGAGAACGCGCGCAGGCCGCCGGGAGAGATGCGGGGCGACTTCTTGCCAATCCTGAAGTATTCAGTGAAGAACTGGCAACTTCGCCCGCCTTTGTAAAACAGGTTAGCGAAACACTCAACAGCTTTTACGAAAAGGGAGCCCGATCGACGCTCGTAAGCAACCTTGCATAGATGAATTAGATTCGGCTGAAGCCGCCGCACGCAACTGCAAGCCGCTATCTGGCGCCGGGCTGGTCACAGAATCCGCCTTTTACAATCCGGAGAACCAGGCGCCGTAAGCGCGGCAAGGTCTAGCGCCGCTTTCAGGGCGCACCTTTGTTGTCCAGACCCAGGGGTGAACCCTTGGTAACGATCTCACGTGCTGTGCCCTGAAGCGGCACCGATCGTGTATCGGGCCAAAGTGAGCCCGAAATTCAGCCCAGGATTGACGGCTGGGTAACCTGTTTTATTGCGTCCTGCCCTGACGGGGTACCAGGATCGCGGCGCTATGCTTCTTGGACAAGGTGCATTATTTGACCGCCCCAAATGTCAATCCCTGGACAAGCTGCTTCTGGGTGAGCCACCCAAGGACCATGATTGGAGCCACTGCCAGGAGCGATGCGGCGGATAGCTTCGCCCAGAACAAACCTTCGGGACTGGAATAGGAGGCGATAAACGCGGTCAATGGCGCTGCCTTGGCACTGGTAAGATTGATGCTCCAAAACGCCTCATTCCACGCGAAAATAATCAGGATCAGGGCGGTCGAAGAAAGACCGGGCAAACTCATGGGGCGCAAGAGATGCCAAAGCTCCTGCCACACGGTTGCCCCGTCGATTCGGCCTGCTTCCAGGATCGCCGCGGGAATTTCACAGAAGTAGGTGTAGGACATCCAGACCGCAATCGGGAGATTCATCAAAGTATAAATAACGATTAGCCCGGTGACGGTGTCTAACAGGCCGAAAGTTCGGAACAGGAAGTAAATTGGAACCAGTACGCCGACTGCGGGCATCATCTTAGTCGACAACATCCAAAGCAAGGTCGATTGCGTTTTCAGCGTCGGAAAGAACGACATCTTATAGGCGGCCGGAATAGCAAAAATAAAGCAGACTAAAGTCGAGCCAATTGAGATGAAGATGGAGTTCATCATGAACCCCAAATAGTTACTCCGCGAGAAAACCTCCCTAAACGAATCAAGGGTTGGGATAAAGATCAGATTGGGAGAATAAGCGCCTTGTTCGGTTTTGAAAGCGGTGATTGCCATCCAGAAGATCGGAAAGAAGATGATAATCGCGATGATCCAGCCGACGATTCCAAGTATCAGATTGCCGTACTTTTTCATTTCAGCGGCCCTTGAGATTTTGAGCGAGCATCTTGACGAGAAAATAGGCGACGATATTTGCAAGAATGACGGCAAGGATGCCCCCAGCCGATCCGATCCCGACATTAAACTGCTGAAGACCCAGGGAATAGACGAGATACGCCAAATTGGTGGTGGCGTGTCCGGGGCCGCCTGAAGTGGTGGTGTAGATCTCGGCAAAGATCGACAACAGGAAAATCGTCTCAATCATCACGATGACGCCTATCGCACGCTGGAGGTGCGGAACGATGATAAAAAGAAACAGTTGAAACGGGTTTGCCCCATCGATTGCGGCGGCCTCCTTTTGCTCGTTATCGAGAGACTTGAGCGATGTGAACAGGATGAGAAAGGCAAAGGGGAGCCATTCCCATGAGATGATGATGATGATGGAAATCAGTGGATAGTCTCCAAACCAGTCTATCGAGTGCAGCCCAAGCTTTTGGAGAAATAAGGCACCTAGCCCGTAAACCGGATGCATGATAAAATTCTTCCAGATCAGTGCACTCACGGTCGGCATGACAAAAAAGGGAGCGATCACCAATAAGGTGGCCACATTTTTACCGAAAAAGTCTCGGTCGTAGAGGACTGCCAAGAGCGTCCCAACCACCACGGTGATGATTAATACCGCTCCCATCAGGAGGACGGTGTTGATAATCGCCGGCCAAAACGATTCATCCTCGGTAAGAAACTGATAGTTTTCGAGTCCAGCGAAGCCTTTTACATCGGGATTTACGAGACTATATCGGATGAAGGAAAAGTAGATCGTCATCGCTAGTGGAACGATCATCCACAGGAACAACACGATCACCGCCGGCGCCTGTAAAAGCGTCAGCAACCTATTGGGTTTCTCGACGGCCCCAGGCGCTGCGATCGGCACCGCGACTGGTTGTTGGGCTGCTATGCTCATAGATAACTCCTGGGCGATTCCAGTAGGCCGGCTCGCGCCACCAGCGCCACGAGCCGGCACTTGCGTTTAAGCGAGTCTACTTTAGGAGGCCGGCCTGTTTGACGGCCCGGCTTACCGCCGACTGGCTCTCCTTCAGTGCTTGTTCGACCGTCCCCTTACCGGCCAGTGCTCCGGAGATATTCTGGCCGACGACCGTGCCAAACGACTGGAATTCGGGGATACTGACAAACTGAATTCCGGTGTACGGCACTGGTTTAATGCACGGATTTGTTGGGTCAGCAGAATTCATCGCCTGGAGTGTCGCAGCAGCAAAGGGCGCTTTTTGATATTCAGGGTTGTCGTAGGTAGACTTTCTGGTACCAGGCGGAACTGCGAACGGACCCTCGTCCGCCGCCACCATCTTGATATAATCTTTTGAAGTGGCCCACATAGCAAATTTCTGTGCCGCGTCGGCTTGTTTGGCTGCCTTGGGAATGGCAAACGCCCAGGACCAGAGCCAATGAGAACCATTCGGCGTCGCTTCTATGGGACTGGGTGCGTAACCGATTTTCCCAGCCACCTGGGATTCTTTCGGGTTTTCCAACATGCTGCCCGCCACGGTCGCATCGATCCACATGGCCGCCTTCCCACTGGTCATCAGGGTGAGGTTTTCGTTGAACCCATTAGAACTCGCCCCAGGAGGCCCATCTGCCTTTAGCAGATCGACATAAAAGTTGACGGCCTTCTTCCACTCCGGCGAGTCGATGGTGGGGTTCCATTTCATGTCAAACCAGGTGCCGCCGAACGTGTTGATGAGGGTGTCGAGAAAGGCCATATTTTCTCCCCATCCCGGCTTGCCGCGCAAGGTGATGCCGTAAACCCCTTTGGCTTTGTCAGTCAGCGCATCGGCAAATTTTTTAATGTCCTCATACTTCGGCTGTTCGGGCATCTTGAGACCCTTCTCGTCAAAAAGATCTTTTCGGTACATCAACATGGAACTCTCACCGTAAAACGGCAAAGCATAGAGCTTTCCTTGGTAAGAAAGCCCATCTCGAAGCGACTTGAAGACATCATCGGGATCGAAGTCGGACGGGAGATCTCCAATCGGTCGCAGCCAGCCCCGTTTCGCGAACAGCGGTGTTTCGTACAAACCGATAAAAACAATATCGAACTGACCGCTGCCGGTCGACACATCGGTAGTGACACGCTGGCGCAGCACATTTTCCTCGACGATCACCCAGTTGAGCTTTATGTCCGGGTTCTTCTCCTCGAACTTGGGAGATAGTTTTTTCAGCTCGATCATATCCGGGTTGTTGACGACTGCAATCGTCACCGTCTTCTGCTGGGCCAGGGCGCTAACCGCGGTCAATAGGAAGGTTAAAAAGGGAAACGCAAGACGCTTCATGGTTGATACCTTTGGATGGTGGGGCAAGACTGTTGGTCGCTTTTGAAACGCACCCGTCTTTAACACATTTTTTGGGTCGCTTGCGATAAAGTCAACGATTTTATCGCTTCTCCGACCATAAATCGCGAGTTAGCTGTTGCAAACAACGGGAACGAACGTCAATATTTCTGGTTCTATTTCTGCCATCCACATGCGACCTTCCCTTCTGAGCAGTCAAAATGTTACCGTATTTGGGTGATGGCCTGTACTCGTAAGATTACTCGCGTTTACGCCCATCTCGATTTTCTTGAGAGGCTTGCGAGCGTTTACTAACTCTGCGTACCACGAAAATGGCTTCCGAATCAGCAAACTACCAAAAACTAATCCTGACCGATCAAGCGCCGGCGGACGAGTCATTGTCAGGCCATCGAGAAATCCAGGTCGTCGTTCGTAGCCTTGCACGGGTCAAAGAACAACGGCTAATTGATGTGGCGACCAGCTTGACACGACAGGCGCGAATGCGTCAGGGCTGGACCACCCTTCATGTCATTGTCGAACCCCTGGACCAAGCGGATTTGCCTCCGCTTGGAGAACCGACGCATACCGAGGGCGACCTCGCGGCGTGGATCATTGAGTAGCATCTTGCCAGTCGCCTGCCGGTAACCTTACTACGCTGACCTTCATCCCGGCCTCTTGGTCGCTTGCGAAGCACCTTCCCCAGGACATTCGAGGACGCCCGCCTAGTCTAACGAGCGCTCAAATCGACGTGTGAAAGTGGCCTTTTCCGGTCGGGCGAGCGCTACTCTGGATAATGAACTACAACGCCTTATTTGCGGGTGATCTGGTCATTCAACTGAGGTTTAGGTCAGGCTGCCGATGCCGTCGTTTCACGGGAATCGCTGATCTTCTGCCTGATCGGGCGGCTGTCCCATTACCTTCTTGAACGCACGTCGCTGATAGTTTTCGGGATAGTGTGTATTG
>JAFAQT010000286.1 GCA_019246215.1 Verrucomicrobiota bacterium | reverse complement strand
TCCGATCTGACAGCCATTTCACAGACAGCAGTGGGCGCATTGGATTGGACGCGATACGGCGATCCGAGTGCAGCGATCACTCGGTCGTTGAGCTCTATCTCATCTTGGCGTTCGACTCGGGCCGCCCGGGCTCGCTGGAGCAAATCGCTCGATGAACCAGGCGCGAATGCGCGGCTGCTCCGAGGCCCAAGCCAGGAATAATGCGGCTAGAAAAAGCTCAAACGGGAGCATCGAACCGTAAGGGACACGCGCGGTCGGATTCGACAAATTCGTCCAAACTAAAGGCAGCATTTGCAGAAAAAGAAACAAGCATAGAAACCGGTACTCTCTGGAGGCAATGCGAAGTGCGATCCAAACACCGCCGATGCTAAACAAAAAAAGCAGAGGAGCTCGCTCCATCATAATCGGGATACGAAAATAGACATTTCGAAACCCATGAATTAAACGGGAAATGACATTTCGCAGGTGATGGTGCGCAAAATAATCTCGCCAGGTGTAACTGGCGTAGCTTTCCCCCACGTGTCCCTCTTTGTAGGAGTCAACCCACATGTAATTTTCGAGGTATCCGTGATGAAAGGGGTTGCCGAAATAGGTCCATCGCGGCACCCAGCTTGGTGCCGATACGGCGAGGAAGATGAGTACGGCGACCAGATAAATTCCCGCAATTCTCATGAACCATCTGAAAAAAGAAAGAGGTTTTGCAGGCGCAGCGCAATACATCCACAGATCGCCCACCGCCATCGTGCCCACCGCGGCCCCCGCCATGATCAGACCATTTGGGCGCGTCAGATAATCGAGGCCAACTAAGCCTGCGCAGATGAACAGCCAGAGGCAATTTTGTCGCTGAACATACCTCAGGAAAGCAAATATCGCGCAAATCGTCAGCAACAGATGAAGCGGTTCAGTCAAAAGCCGCGCCGTGACTTCACGATCGATAAACGGATTCGCCGCCAGCGCCAGCGCACTCAAACCCGCAGCAATTCGGTTTTTCAACAACGCAAGCGTAAAGACATAAACTGCTAAAATCGACAATTCGGCGACCACGATATTCACCGCACCTAACATGAACCGGTTGCCATTACCAAGCTTCAGGGCAATAGCGAGCAACGCTGGGTAAAGGGGTTGGCGGTGCGGACGTTCCTTAACGTATTGCATGGAGAAATCACCGGCCGCAAAATCGCGCGCGATTTCCACGTAATGGACTGAATCGCTCGAGACAAGCCGTTCGCTCGTATTGGAATGGCTGACATTCTTTGCCAGGAACAGAAGACAGATTACAAGGTGCGTGAGGAGCAGAAAAACGATGAAGAGGTGGGGTTTTTTCTTGGAATTCCTTTTGGGGCCCGGCACCTCATCTGCTCTCATTTGAAAGCTATTACCCGCTGTTCGGAAAATCGTCCACCGGAGATACCCTAGGAAATCCGCTTGATTAATTCTCTGCGAGACTGAATGATTTTGCGCGATCCGAATGCTGAATGTCTCTGGTTTATTTTGCCGGCGAGCTCTTCTCTTCGAAACACTTGGTAGGCAACGCGGCCCTGGCGGATGCGATCGCGAAGGTCTCCAACCTGAATTTCACTTGTATCCTGCCGCAGACTCTGGAGGAGGGAGGAATGAGTGCACACGATATCCGAGATAAAGATATCGTTACCTTGATCGGCTGTGACCTGGCTCTTTTTAATTTCGACGGTCCGGAACTGGATTCGGGGACAGTGGCTGAATTTATGCTTGCGAAGTTCGCCGATATCCCTTCGCTCCTTCTGCGAACGGATTTTCGGCGCGCGGGAGATCAGGGCGAGGATCCCTGGAACCTCATGATGAGCTTCTATCCGCGTACCCGTTCGCTCTGTTTGAACAGCCTGGAGATCTACAAAAAGTCCTTGAACACCGGTATGCCGCCAAGGCAAGCGGGGCAGGCGTTGATCGAGCAAGTCGCGGAAGCGGCCGTCCAGGAGTTAGATTTGCTACGCGAATTGCCCCCAGTCATTCCACACGAATTGGGCGAATCAGTTTTTCGCTGGCTCTGCAAAATGCCGGGATTTCATTCCCGTGAGAGCAGTGACAAAGTAATGGCTGCATTTGCCCAGAAAAAGGCGAGTCGGCTCCTGCCGTAACAGCCAGTCGGATTTAAAGCGGCGAATTCTATGGCGAAAAATTTTCAACCTCTCATCGATGAGCTTCGGACCATCATTGAGAATTCGCGCAATGGACGACTCTCTCCCGCAGACGAACAAAAGGGCGCTGCGTTGTTCAAGGAATTGGTCACATCGGGCGGGAAGCCTCTGTCAAGCGCGCTGGAACTCTCAGGTGATCTGCCATGGTTTATTCCTGTAAACGGCGCACTAGAGGCATGGCCTCAAATGACTCCAACCAAACGACGAAACTTCTTGGGTGCCCTGAAGCCGTTGGAATCGGAAGCCTCAAGACGAATGCGTCTAAGCATTGCGCGCGGTTTGCACAAGCTGGATCCAACTTCTGCGCTAAAGCTCATCGTTGCCACACTTCAAAATCTGCGTAAGGAGACCGGCCTAGACCCGAAAGACCGCCAGATTTTTTACAGCGTATTGATTGGCAAAAACAAACCGTGGCTGTTGCAGCTCGACCTGAAATCTCTGAAGCCAGCCGAAGCAGAGCTGGTGGCGCTCACCGCAATCGAGTGTGCAATCGGGGCCAACCCTCCGGCGGCAGTAGCGGTAATCCAATGGGCTAAACCTTTTCAGCCGCTCCACACGATCCCGGAGCCGCTCCTGCAGGAGCTGGGCAAAACGATCAAAAGATGGAGTTCGCGTTGGCAGAAACAACTCGCAGAGGAGGATTTGCCATCCCCACTAAGCGAGATACTGCAAGCTAAATTGCGCAAATCCGATGCTGACCTCCCAGAACCGGCGTCTGCGGCACCAGTTCGCCAGTCGACCGGGCAAGCATCGGTCCAGCACTCTCATGAACACAATCACCGCCACACGCAGCATCAACGAACCAAATCTCAGGCGACCGCTCCGGGAGAGAATCGACATCCGAGGTCGCACACACAGAGCTCGGCGAAATCTCCTCTCCACGCCCAAAAGACCGGCGTAGAACTTGCCGATCTTCTGAAACAGATTCAGGCGCAATTCGACGAACTTCGAGAAGAGTTGCAAACCGCCAGAAACCTAGTTCGTCAAGCGCATCAACCCGTGAAGCAGAGAGAGACGCACGGGGTCGAGCCCAGCAAAGAACTTGGAACGCTGCGTGAGGAAAACGCGCGATTGACTGAAACTGTCACCACATTGCGCGAAACTCTGAGCGATCTGGCCAGCGAAAACTTCGATCAGGCGGTCAGCCGAAAGGCCGATTCCGAAGCGCCAGTGACAGATCCTGTTGAACAATACCGCTCTTTTCTTACTCTGAGGATCCGCGAACAAATCGTGAATTTTCATATTCTGAACCCGGAAAACAATGTCGATGCCCTGCCACTGCTGCTGGATAACATCCTACGAACGCTCCAGGAAAGTGGGATCGACCTGGAGAAGATTGAAACACCTCCGCCGCAAGCCCGCAGGAAGTATTGAGATACCGCCAGCTGCCGGACACACAGAGTCGGGTCCTCGCCGCCGAACAAGGTTTGAAGCTCTGCTATCTGTGACTGAAATTTCTGGATTTTGTTAACCCGGCAACTGGTCCAACCGCGATACGTAAGCGCCGTACACTTGTTTTCCAAAACAGGCAAAACACACGTGTTCGAGAGCTGGATTCGCTTCTAACCCGGCAACCACTTCGCGAACTGCGATTGCAACCGCTTGATCGATCGGGTACCCGTACACTCCGCAACTGATCGCTGGAAAAGCGAGACTTCGGAGATCATGTTTGGCCACTACCTTGAAACAGGATCTGTAACAGCTGGCCAAGAGTTGAGGTTCATTGCGTGTTCCCCCGCGCCACACCGGTCCCACAGTGTGAATGACCCATCTCGCCGGCAATCGGTAGCCTTTTGTGATTTTTGCGGCACCCGTTTCGCATCCTCCCAGGTTTCGGCATTCCTCCAGCAGTTCGGGACCAGCCGCCCGATGGATTGCTCCGTCTACTCCGCCTCCGCCCAGCAGCGAAGTATTCGCCGCGTTCACGATTGCGTCTACGCGCAACCGGGTGATGTCGGTCTCTTCCGCAGTGATTCGACTCTTGATGAGCATGCGGGTATTGTCGGTCGGAATTGCAGCGGATGCACCAGGGTTTTGGCGATGGTCGGATCCTTGCTTTCCGTGCGAGAAATATTAGCGAATTTCAATACCCTTCCCGTCGAACGGCTAAAGCGATTTTAGCTGGTTGCCGGTTCGATTCGCGTTTAGGGTTTCTGTTGTGCGCCGATACCAAGCCGATTGTGAAACCAGGCAAGCAGTGAAGCTCGGTCTACGCGATACTCTCTTTGTCTTTTTGTGCACCGTTTCCGCGGTTTCTATCCGTGGAGAAGATCTCACCACTACGGCAGGCAAAACTTTTCACGACGTCCAGGTATTGAGCCGCAACTCTTCTGCGCTGTTGATCCAGAGCAGAGAAGGCGAATTCCAGTTTCCCCTTTCGGAACTCAAACCGGCCGATCGCGAGAAATTTTCAAGAGACCTGACGAAGGCCATTGAACTTCCGGCATTGACCGTCATTGGCGAGCAAAAGATGGACTTCAGTACTTCGCCGGAGCGCTCCAGGAGCGAAACGTTCGCGCTGAAGGAGATGCAGCGGCAGGAGGACGAAAAACACGAGGCGCATAAAAGGCGGGTCGAATCGTATCAACCTGTCCGGATTTTCAGTGGCGTGTCGTTCAGCCTTGGTACCACCGACCCCAAAAACGATGTTGCGATCCTTCCAGATTATCTGAATGCGGAGTATGGACGCCAGTCCCCTGACATAGTTGAGAAAGACCTCAAAATCTTCCGATTATCACTGAACAATCCGTGGCCGTGATCGATGGAAATTTTGAGCTCTGGGCCGGACCGGTTCATGGTTAGGAATCCGTGAGATGACTGCTGAGCAGCAGGAGTTAGCCGAATACATTCGAAAGGGGCGCCGGATAATGATCTTTACCGGCGCTGGGATTTCGACCGGTAGCGGTATCCCTGATTTCCGCGGGCCGAACGGCGTCTGGACTCGACGCAGGCCTGTGTATTACCGGGATTTCATGACCTCTGAAGCGGCTCGAATCGAGCACTGGGATTACAAACTTGAAGCTTGGCCGGCATTTCGCGCTGCGCTCCCGAATCCAGTTCATCATGCAGTCGTAAGGCTGGAAGAGGCCGGGAAAGTCGTTGCGGTGCTCACGCAGAATATTGATGGTTTGCACGCTCTCGCCGGCTCCCATCGGGAACACCTGATCGAACTGCACGGGACCAACCTTCTTGTGGAATGTCAGACTTGCCATTGGCTCGGGGATCCGGAGCCCTGTTTTGAAAAATTCCGAACTCATCGCCTACCCCCGCTCTGCGACTGCGGTGGTTACCTTAAACCGGCGACCGTTAGTTTCGGACAAAACCTCGATCCGATCGCCCTTGAGCATGCCAATACCGCCGCAAAGAGGGCAGATCTCGTGATTGCTCTTGGATCCACTCTCTCGGTTCATCCCGCTGCCTCATTCCCGTTGCTGGCTGCGAACCGGGGTATACCGTATGTCATTATCAATCGCGGAGCGACAGACCAGGATGACCAGCCATGCGTTTCTTTGCGGTTGGAAGGCGAGGTCACAGCGCTCTTTCCACGCGCCGTTGAAACTGCTCTCGCTTGAATCCGAGGCTCGGGACGAAATGACCTGCATTCGATTTTTCCGGCTCCGTGTGGCGCATAAACTCGATTGACTCGCTCGACAAGCGAGAAGGGATTGGTAGCTTCGAACATGGCGAAAATCAGTTCGACCGATCTAGACGTTTATCCAATCGCGCTGGGGGGAAATGTTTTTGGATGGACCGCAAACGAAGAAGAATCATTTGCCGTTCTCGACGGATACGCAGCAGCAGGCGGTAACTTTATTGATACAGCTGACGCTTACTCTTCCTGGGCACCCGGCAATTCAGGCGGAGAATCGGAGACCATTCTTGGACGCTGGATGACAAGCCGGGCAAGTCGCGACCGGACCATCATCGCCACGAAAGTAGGAAAGCATCCTCAGTTTCAAGGTCTCTCGGCAAAAAACATTCATGCCGCCGCAGAAAATTCCCTGAAGAGGCTCGACACCGAGTACATCGACCTGTATTACGCGCACGCAGACGACGAACAGACGCCTCTTGAAGAGACACTTGGCGCTTTTGATGCCCTGATCCGCGAAGGCAAAGTGCGTTATATCGCTGCCTCCAACTATACGGCTCCGAGGCTCTCAAAAGCGCTGGCGGCTTCTGATCGCGAAGGGTTCGCCAGATACGTGGCGTTACAACAGCATTATAATCTGATGGAACGACGTCAATATGAGGGCGAACTCGCGGAGCTCGTGGCTCGCGAACGGCTCTCGTCGATCCCATACTTCGCACTTGCCTCGGGATTTCTAACTGGCAAATATCGTCCAGGCGCGAAGATTCAGAGCCAGCGAGCGCAAAGCGCAGGCGCTTACTTGAATGAGAAAGGAATCAAGGTTCTGGCCGCCCTCGACGAGGTCGCGGCTGCACACAGTGTCGCAGTCGCCACTATCGCGCTTGCCTGGCTTGCGGCTCAACCTACCGTCGTTGCCCCGATTGCCAGCGCACGTACCACCGAACAGCTTCCGGATCTGTTGCGCGTCTCACAGGTGCAACTTAGCAGTGCCGAA
>JAFAQT010000423.1 GCA_019246215.1 Verrucomicrobiota bacterium | reverse complement strand
AGAGCCGTTAACGCTCCGAGTCTGGAAGGTGGAGGTCCGCGGCATAGAATCAAAGTTGCGCCGGAGCAACTCAGAAATTCCATCCACCTTTCGTTGTTGAGTTTGCAAGAAGTTGATGTCTGCCGTCACTTTCAAGGTTGTCTGAATGATTTGAAATATCATCACCACCATGATGCTTAAGACCGCAAGAGCCAACAAGACCTCCAGGAGGAGGTAACCGGAGCTATCAGCTTCCTCATCCGTTCGCAGTCTTCCAAACGCGGTGTTTCGTGAACGGCGGCGAACTCCTTTGCAGTTCCCAACTTGCGGCCGACCCAAACTAGACGTCGGATACCGGTTCACTAGTGAGCATCTCAGTGGATTCATGGTCGATAGACGATGATCTCCGCGTGATCCGATCGCGGGTGGCCTGAGGAATTCCAAGAAGCCTGCACGATGATCTCGTACAGATCCGGCAGAATCACTCCCTTGGCCGTCTTTGCCTGGACCGCGCGGACCTCCCTTTCATAGTGCACCCGTCCGTCGCCGACCACCACTGAAGATTTGCCGGGAGTTAATTTCTGAGCCGCGGTTTCCGTCAGCAGATTTTGGAGTTCGAACCGAACCTGGGACTCATCGCGAAGGAGAATGGAAGCATCGACGGTTTGCTGCAAAGCGGATGTGAGCGCGACCACAACCACACTGAAAATCAGCAGTGCCAGCATGATTTCCCAAAGAACAAACCCGTCCGAACGTTTTGAAATAGTGTTCGCTGAAGCGGTTGCGACCGTCCTGATGCGAGTTGCTTCTGCCGCGGAATTCATTACAGCAAATTCCAATACCGATGCGCGCTCACTGTATAAAGGATTCCTCGGTCTGCATTGTCCCGGTTAAGGGATCCACTCGGAACCGCACCCAGTCACCCTTGCGTTGAAAGAGAAACTTCATTGGTTCGCAAAGACCGTTAGGAGAAAAGAACCAGCTAGCATCTGTTTTCTTAAGGAATTCTCGATCGCCTAGGCGCTGGATGGCGAATGTCATATCCGCTGGGAGTCCGTAAGTAAGCGGCCGCTTGCCGGAATCCTTGCTGTCGTCAACCGGTCGCAGGATATAAGAATTATTTAACAAGAGCACTTCGTATGGGCGGTTTTCCATCATCGCGTTACGCCGGGCAGTCATGGCAAATGTTTGCAATTCGCGGATGGGTCCCTGCAGCTTTTCTTCATCCATCAAATGTGAAGCCGTCGGCACCGCCACGATGAAGAGAACGGCGACGATAAAAAGCACGACGCACACTTCGAGAATGGTGAAACCCCTCACACCTTTGCGGGCGTATCGCGGCAGGCAGCACGTGGGGAGCGACCGGCTGCGGGAACTTCTCATGGCGGGAAAGCTAATTCACCCGCCGGTAGATGTTATTAGGCCCTTCTTTTCGGTCAGGTCCAAAAGAGAAAACATCTACCCCGGAAGGATCTCGTTTGCCTGGATTACGATATTGATAAGGCGTGTTCCAGGGATCGACCGGCATGCTATCCATCAGCTTAGTCCAGTTCGCCGGTTTTTGACCGGTGGTCGGCATAGTGACGAGTGCCTCTAAGCCCTGGCTTTGATCCGGCATTTGATAATTACGCGCTTCGTATAGCTTCAAGGCGCTGTAAAGATTGTTGATGTCCTGTTCGGTCCGTTGAATTTTAGCGACGTCCAAGGCTCCGGTCATCTTGACGATCACGCCGCCTGCGATCACCGCGATGATCGCCACCACCAGCATGATCTCCATCAAAGTGTAACCACCTGCCCCCGAACAAATTAATGGGCGCTTCTTCATAACGTAAAAAACTTAATGCTGAAACCTAGATCAAGGTCCCGGTAAGTCAATTGGCGCCGTACTCGAGTTGCAACAGGAAATCGCGAATCGCTACCTGAGCGCCCGGCGGAGTTTGAAATTGGAAGTGATTCTCGCCTAACGGAAGCTGGTCTCCTCTGAGAATCAGAACTCCTTTCCTCCAACCGGTGAACCTCAGAGTTCCATCCTCCACTTTTTCGTAGCCCGGATCAGTCAGATCGGGAACTTCCAACGCCAATGT
>JAFAQT010000398.1 GCA_019246215.1 Verrucomicrobiota bacterium | reverse complement strand
AGGCGCGAGCGAAGCGCCCGTATGTGAGCCATACGGGTCGAGCGAGTAACGCGGAAAAACAGCCAACCGGCCCCGGCCCAGAGGGTTGCGATGAAAATGGGCCGGCGTCGGCGTTGCTCGTCGGTCACGTATCGATTCAGGTATGCTCCCTCCTCGCGCCTTGCCGACGGCCCATTTTGATCGCAACAATATACCTCTTATTTAGGGGACAGGACACTAGGACCGAGCTGCTTGCTCGCGGCGGGTCATCCAGGCAGGACTTTCGCAGACGATTGGTCCCAAGGTTCGCTTTCTCGAATTTCGATTTCGCTGAATAAGCCGATCTGAAACACTCGGATCTGGTTCATACGGATCAGTTCCAGCAACGCGAGAAACGTCACTGCAATCTCGGTTCGGCTCGCAGCTGACGCGAAAAGATCGGAAAAAGTGACCGATTTTTTGCCGGAAATGGTTCGCATGATGAAGTCAATTTTGTCCGAGACTGTGAAGCTTTCCTCGAAAATTTCACGAAGATCTTCACGCTTTGATTCGATTTTTCTAAGAACCTTCTGGAACGCGTTGATCAAATCGAAGATGCCGACCTCCGATTTTAGCAGCGTGCCAGAATCCGCGAAGACAGGTCTAGCCGGGACCCGAACGATTAGCCCTTCCTGCAGCAATTCCATCTGGTGAAGCTGAAATGCCGCATCCTTAAACTTTTTATATTCGATCAGTTGTCTGATCAGGTCCCAGCGCGGATCCTCCTCCTCTGTCTCTTCATCCGGCGGCTGCTGATGGATCGGCAGCAGACTGCGACTTTTGATGTAGATAAGGTTCGCTGCCATGAGGACGAATTCTCCGGCGATCTCCAGGTCCAGCATGCGGAATGTTTCCAGATATGCGAGGTATTGAGTGGTGATTCGTTCGATCGAAACCTCGTAAATATTGACCTCATCTTTCTTGATCAAATAGAGCAGCAGATCGAGTGGTCCCTCGAAAACTTCCAGCTTCACTTTGTAATCGGTTTGCAATTGCTCAGTTCTTTAAGCGTTCCAGCATCAGACGGACGGCATTTTCAAGACCGATTGAAATCGCGCGCGAGACAATAGAATGACCGATATTGAACTCATTCCACTGCGGGATTCGGGTCAATAACCGGACGTTCAAATAGTTAATCCCATGTCCGGCGTTCACCAAAAGTCCTCTTTCCTGGGCAAACCGAGCTGCCGCCTCGAGTCGGTCCACTTCATCTTGCTGCAAGTCGGCAGATAAGTTGGCGAATGCGCCCGTGTGCAACTCCACTGTGTCGGCTCCCGTTTCGCCCGAGGCCTGAATCTGCATAGCATCCGCTTCGATAAACATGCTGACGCGGATTCCCGCCGTGTGAAGACGTTGAACGGTCTGTTTGAGCGCCTTGAAATGTCTGGTCACATTCAGTCCTCCCTCGGTCGTTATTTCCTGGCGGTTTTCCGGGACCAAACAGACCTCGTCCGGCAGGACCCTGAGAGCAGTCTCCACAATCTCCGGAGTATTTCCCATTTCGAGGTTCAGCTTCGTCATAATGCTGTTTCTTAACCGGAACACATCTCGATCTTGGATATGCCTCCGGTCGGCTCGCAGGTGCACGGTGATACCACTGGCTCCTGCTCGTTCACACGCAGATGCAGCTGCGGCAATATCGGGCTCGCAGTTGGGGGAATCTATCATGCCAGCATAGCGAGCCTGTCGAAGCGTCGCGATATGATCGATATTTACTCCCAATTTTATCATGAGTTGTTAGACTCCTGGATACCCTAAGGCGCGCAAAAAAAAATCCCTTTAAAACAAGCGGCTCTGGAAACGGTATTCCGACTTGTCCGCCGTTTCTAGTGTACCGTCTCGCATATAATGGTGAGATCGCCGTAGGTAAGTTGGCTGTTTTTTCAAGACGTGAGCGAAGCGCCCATATCTGAACTGATCCGGGCGGAGCGAGCAACGCCCCAAAATCGCCAATGCTCTGACAGCGCCGCTAAACCAGCCTCGCTAGTGTCCTGTCCCCTAAATAAGAGGTATATTGTTGCGATCAAAATGGGCCGTCGGCAAGGCGCGAGGAGGGAGCATATCTGAATCGATACGTGACGGACGAGCAACGCCGCCGCCGGCCCATTTTCATCGCAACCCTCTGGGCCGGGGCCGGTTGGCTGTTTTTCCGCGTTACTCGCTCGACCCGTATGGCTCACATACGGGCGCTTCGCTCGCGCCTTGAAAAACAGCCAACCGACCTCCGG
>JAFAQT010000367.1 GCA_019246215.1 Verrucomicrobiota bacterium | reverse complement strand
TCATCAAAGTATTTTGGTCCAGCATCTCACTCCGGCCAACGGGGCTTATCACGAATGGCTACAGCATGTCGCCGGCAATTTTATGCAAGCCGGGTCCTCCGCAGTCGAGGCGGCTGATCGGGCTGAGGCTCAGCTGTACGCTATCTTGAATCAGCAGGCTTCATTACTCTCCTATCTCGATTGTTTTGTGGGGCTGGTTGTGCCAGCCTGTCTCGGATTGGTTCTCGCAATGGTCATCAAGAACTTCAGGGCTCCCGAAAAACGTATTCCCGTGCATTGAAGCGGGTTAACTTCCGCTTGCTAATAACCTTGGCGGAAGGATCCGGATCCAGAAAACGAGGACGGATGATCTGGCGCACCATCTCTGGTGCGTTGATAGTCAGTCTTTGGTTCCAGGTGCTTAGCTGCGCAAAGCCAGAGCGCCCCGAGCTTTTGAAGTGTTCCAAGAGTGAAAATAACGTTGTTTGGTATAACCGAATTACGAGCGGCCACAGTAGGCCCCAAACCCTCTCACCCGAATGGGGTAACCGGAGGGGTTTATGAAACGCCTGCTTGACGAATTTCGACTCCATCGAAGAGAATCGACCGGTTCGTAACTGCGTTGTAACAGGTCCTTTGTCTAACGCAAAGAGAAGAGGAACAGATATGCCTGCCGAAGAAACGAAACCTAAAGCGCCAGACAAACCGGCTGCTAACGCCGAAACACCAAGAGCGGCGACCGGTCTGGCGCGCAAGCGTCCGCGTTGGGCTTTGCCTCTCATTGTGCTGGTGGCGATAGTAGTGCTCCTCGTAGGAATTCCTAAGGTGCTCCGCGGGCTGAATACCGTTTCGACGGACGACGCGTACGTGAACAGTTACGTGACATTTGTGGCGCCCCGTGTCTCAGGCCAAGTATCTCGTGTGCTGGTCGAAGACAACAACCGCGTGAAAAAAGGGAGCGTGCTTGTCGAACTCGATCCCGAGCCCTATCAAGTGCAAGTCGCTATCAAACAAGCCGCGGTGGACTCTGCCCAGGCGGACCTCGTCGTGGCTCAGGCATCCGTGCGAGGTTGGGTGGCGCAAACGCGGAGTCAGCGTTTTAAGCTCATTCGTGCTATTGAAGACGTAGACAATCAAATCGCGACTATTCGGGCGCGGGTTGCCACCTGGGAGCAGAGCAAAGCGGCTCTGGTACTCGCCAAGGCAGAGTTTGACCGGGCGGAGCATCTGATGGCCAACAAAGTGGTCAGTATTGAGGAGTATGACCAAAGGCGCGAGGCCCTGGACGTGGCAAAAGCGCAAGTCGAGCAGGCGCTGGAGAGTATCTACCAATCCCGTGTTGCTCTCGGCTTGCCGGCAGAGGCACCCGCCGGAACGAGCCTTGCGGACGTCCCGGCGAATCTCGATCAGAACTTTTCGTCCGTCCGGCAGGCGCTCGCCGATCTGCTACAGAGCGCCGCCAAGCTCGGCCTCGTGCCACCATCCTACGATCTGACGCCCAAGGAAATTATTGCCGAATTTTACAAGCGGGATCCCGGAGGGAATATAGATCGCATCTACGCGGAGGTGGTCCAGAACGCGCCCGATTTGAAACACGCTCAAGCAACTTTGCTTCAGACGCAGCGCGATCTCGACCAGGCGAAGCTGGATTTGCGCTACTGCACGATCGTGGCTGAGATCGATGGTGTTGTGACTCGGCGCAATGTGAATCCCGGTAATAACGTGCAGGTGGGTCAGACTCTGATGGCTATCCGTTCCCTTCGAGAGATCTGGGTGGACGCAAATTTCAAAGAAACCCAGCTCCGCAACTTGCGGATCGGCCAACGGGTGGAACTGGTACTCGACATGTACGGTGGCAAGCGGACTTTCGAGGGACGGATTTCCGGCTTTACCAATGGTACCGGCTCGACCTTGTCGCTATTGCCCGCGCAGAATGCGACGGGTAATTTCGTTAAAGTTGTACAGCGGTTGCCGGTGCGCATTGACTTGAAGAACTATGATCCGGACAAGGCGCCCCTGTTCGTCGGCCTTTCAGTCACACCGTCAGTGGATTTGAAAACTGCGCCCACGGGTCCCGACGCTGGCAAGTTTCTCCAGGATCAGACCCAACTCGATTCATCCAAAGGCGTCAAGCCGGCCGCGCCATGAGCGCGTCTGCCGCCGCCGTTTCGGGTGGGACAATCGGAAGGCGGACTTTCAACCCGTGGATTGTGGCGCTGGCCGTCGTTGTGCCAACCTTCATGGAAGTGCTGGACACCACAATTGCAAACGTGGCACTTCGCTATATTGCCGGTGGGCTTTCGTCGGCGGTGACAGATAGCGAGTGGGTTATCACGAGCTACCTCGCTGCCAATGCAGTGATCCTGCCAATCTCTGGCTGGCTTGCCGCGAATCTTGGACGCCGGAGATACTTCCTTCTTTCGATCGCCGTTTTCACGATCAGTTCGTTGTGTTGCGGCATGGCCAGAAGTCTCAATCAGCTGATACTCTTCCGCGTGGTGCAAGGTCTAGCCGGCGGAGGGCTCCAGCCCTCCAGTCAGGGAATCTTGCTCGACACCTTTCCGCTCGAGAAACAGGGCGCCGCACAAACTCTCTTCGGTGTTGCCGCGCTCATTGCTCCGGTGCTGGGGCCGACGCTTGGTGGCTGGATCACCGACCAATATTCCTGGCGCTGGATATTTTATATCAATCTGCCGGTGGGCTCGCTCGCCTTTTTTCTTTGCTGGGCCACTGTCCAGGACCCGGAATATCTCCGCGATGCGTTGAAACAGTTGCGCAAGAAACCGGTTCCCTTTGATTCTATCGGACTTGGGTTGCTAGTCCTGACCTTGGTCTGCTGGGAAGTGTTGCTCAGTAAAGGACAAGAATGGGATTGGCTCGGTGACGCCTTTGGACGTGTGCAAACGCTCGTCGTTTTGTTCATCCTCGGCGGCTGTGGGTTGGTTTTTTGGGAAATGCGCCACGCCAGTCCGATCGTGAACTTCCGGCCGCTTCGCGATCGCAATTTTGCCATTTCGTGCCTCATCATTTTCTGCTGCTTCGGAGTGCTCTACGGCTCCAGTACATTGTTACCTGGCATGCTGGAATCCCTGTTCGGCTACGATGCTTTCCATGCCGGGCTCGTCATGTCGCCGGCCGGCATTTTCACGATTATGGCGATTGTCATCGTGGGCGCTCTGCTGGGCCGTGGCGTTGACGCGCGCTGGCTGATCGGCTGCGGCCTGTTGATTGTTGCGGTCGGCAATTTTTGGATGTCCCAGCTGAACCTGAACATTTCTCCGGGACAGATCATTTGGCCCCGCGTCGTAATGGTCGGCGGCCTTGGTCTTGTCTTCGCGCCATTGAACGTAGCCGCCTACATCTACATTCCGCGTTCCTTGCGGGGGGCCGCAGTGGGTCTCTTGGCTCTCTTGCGCAATGAGGGCGGTAGCGTCGGCACTTCGCTCGGACAGACCATCTCAGAACGGCGTGAACAATTTCATGCGCTGCGCCTCGGGGAGAACCTCGATTCTCTGAATCCCGCTGTGAACTCCTACCTCGCCCAAACTCAGCCTGACTACCTCCAGCAAACAGGTGATCCAGTCGGCGCACAGCAGATGGCCATCCAATCCATGGCTGACTTGCGCGACCAGCAAGCTTTAGCGCTTTCTTATTTTGACTGCTTCCTGATCTTTGCCGCCGTGAGCGTCATTCTCGCGTTTCTGGTGCTCCTGATGAAGCGCTCTGTCGCCGAAAAAGGCGCTCATGTCGCAGCGGAATAGTGAGGGGAGTTAACGCCGAAATTAAACAACCTATCACGCGGATTACAGAAATATTCGGGGGCGGTGCCAGCTCCCGCGCAGCATTGCACAGAAACAATTCTGCTCTGCGTAATTTCTGATAGAAAACCTCTGGGTAGTCGAGCTAAACGGCCAGAACCTTTTTGGCGCTCGCCAAGGCGTAATCCTGGTTCAATCGCGCCATGAATGTGGCGCTTACTTCGGCCGGGCAAATTGCTTCGCATTCGTAATGGTTTCTGCAACTTCCGAAACCCAACTCATCCATTTTTCGAACCATATGGATGACGCGGCTCTCGCGTTCCGCCTGACCTTGCGGCAGAAGGCCGAGATGCGAGACCTTGGCAGAAACGAACAACATTGCGGCGGAATTCGGGCACGCGGCCACGCAGGCGCCGCATCCAATGCAGGCTGCGGCTTCCATGGCAAGATCCGCGTCATGCTTGGCCACCGGCAAGGAATTTGCTTCAGGAGCGGATCCGGTTCGAACCACAATGTAACCGCCGGCTTCGATGATCCGATCAAAGGCACTGCGGTCGACCACAAGGTCCTTTATCGGCGGGAATGCCGCCGCGCGGAACGGTTCGATCCAGATGGTGTCCGAGTCTGCAAATCGTCGCATATAAAGCTGGCAGGTAGTTCCCTTACCAGGTCCATGCGGGATGCCGTTGATGACCAGTGAGCAGGTTCCGCAGATGCCTTCGCGGCAGTCCGAATCAAACGCGATCGGATCCTCGCCGCTCGCAGCCAGGCTTTCATTCACGATGTCGAGCATTTCGAGAAATGACGCCTCAGAAGGAACATCTTTTGCGTCGTAATCTTTGAAAGACCCAGGCGAGGCCCCATCCTTTTGCCGCCAGACCTTGAGCTTAAAGTTCATTTGTAGCTTCGTTGGGAGAGTTTCACATATTCAAAACCAAGCGACTCCTTGATCAGGTTCGGCCGGGTATGCGGGCCGGCGTACTCCCAAGCAGCCACATGGCAATAATGCTCATCGTCCCGCAGCGCCTCGCCTTCCTTGGTCTGGAACTCAAGTCGGAAATGGCCGCCACACGACTCGTTCCGTTCCAAGGCGTCCAGGCACATAAGTTCGGCGAATTCCAAAAAGTCCGCGACTCGGCCGGCGTGTTCGAGCGCCTGATTAAACTCTGCGCCGTCTCCGAGGACGTTCACATTTTCCCAGAACTCGGCGCGCATTGCCGGAATTTTCTGAAGCGCTTCTTGCAATCCCTGGGCGTCCCGAGCCATTCCACATTTATCCCACACCAGGAGCCCAAGCTCCCGATGAAATGTGGTGACGGTCTTCTTTCCTTTGATCGATAGAAGTCGATTGATCCGGCATCGCGCCTCGTTCTCGGCGGCCTTAAATTCTGGCTGCTCCGTCGAAGCCTTCTTGCCCATCTGAGTCGCCAGATAGTTTGCGATAGTGCTGGGTATCACAAAATACCCGTCGGAGAGACCCTGCATGAGGGCGCTGGCTCCCAAACGGTTTGCTCCGTGATCGGAGAAATTCGCTTCCCCCAAGACGTGCAGACCTGGGACATTAGTCATCAAGTTATAATCAACCCAGAGACCGCCCATCGTGTAATGCACCGCCGGGTAAATCCGCATTGGCGTTTTGTAGGCATTTTCGTTCGTGATATTCTGATACATCTCGAACAGATTGCCGTATCGTTCCCGAATAGTGCTTTCTCCGTGCCGTTGGATCGCATCGGAAAAGTCAAGATAAACGCCTAGCCCACTCGGACCAACACCGCGGCCTTGGTCGCAAACCTCCTTCGCGTTGCGCGACGCGATATCGCGCGGGACGAGGTTCCCAAAAGCCGGATATTTTCGTTCCAGGTAGTAGTCTCGCTCTTCCTTGGGGATTTGGTCGGGAGAACGCGGGTCCCCCTTTTTTTTCGGGACCCAAACACGGCCGTCGTTGCGCAAGGATTCCGACATCAACGTCAGTTTGGCCTGATAGGGGCCGCTAACCGGAATGCAGGTTGGATGGATCTGGGTGAAGCAGGGGTTCGCGAAGAGAGCGCCCCGCTTGTGCGCTCGCCAGGTTGCCGTCACATTGCAACCCTTGGCATTGGTCGAAAGGTAAAACACGTTCCCGTAGCCGCCAGTGGCAAGAATCACGGCATCGGCCGCGTGGGTGTTGATCTCGCCAGTGACCAGATTGCGAACCACGATGCCCTTGGCGTGCCCGTTCACCAGAACCAGATCAAGCATTTCGGTTCTGGGATACATCTTCACCGTGCCTTCGGCGATCTCATGTTGGAGCGCTTGATAAGCTCCCAGCAATAGCTGCTGGCCGGTCTGGCCTCGGGCATAAAAGGTTCTCGACACTTGGACGCCGCCGAAAGAACGGTTAGCCAGCAAACCGCCGTACTCGCGTGCAAACGGAACTCCCTGAGCCACGCACTGGTCAATTATATTCAGACTTATTTCGGCCAGCCGATAAACATTCGCTTCGCGTGAACGGAAGTCTCCCCCTTTGATCGTGTCGTAGAACAGGCGGAAAACGCTATCGCCATCATTTTGATAGTTTTTGGCGGCGTTGATACCGCCTTGGGCCGCGATGCTGTGCGCCCGCCGCGGTGAGTCCTGGAAGCAGAAGCATTTGACGTTGTATCCGAGTTCACCCAGTGTCGCCGCGGCCGAGGCACCTGCGAGGCCGCTTCCGACGACGATGAGATCGAATTTGGGTCGGTTGTTCGGGGCAACCAATTTCGATTCCCCCCGATGTTTAGACCACTTTTTCTCAAGTGGACCGGAAGGAATCTTTGGGTCAAGTATCATCGACATAAGGCTATTTGATGATGCCGAGGAGGATCGTCACGGGAATCGAAACGTAGCCGATAAAAACCACCCAGGCCAAAGTTTGTCCGCCGCTCGCAACAAAGCTTGCTATTTTTCGATTATTGATACCCAGCGTTTGAACAACGCTCGCAAACCCGTGGCTTAGATGGTTTGTCAGCAGGAACAGCCCGACGGTATAGAACAGAGAAACAAACGGGTTCTTAAACCCAAGTATAAGCATCCGGTAGACGTCGTGATGTCCGAGTGAATCATGCATGTGGCGAAACTTCGGATCGGTGACCTGAAGGGTGAACTGGAGAAGATGATAAATCACGAAACAGAGGATAATTAGGCCGCTTATGAGCATTGTTCGTGAGGCCATGGTTGATCGCTGGTAACCGGTAACGGCGTACTTTCGCGGTTTTGCAAGACGGTTCTCCTGCGCAAGCTGAATTGTCGCCACGATGTGTGTAACAAATGCCGCGAGCAGAAAGACTCGCACCAGCCAGAGAATTGGTCCGAGATCATGCAGGAATTTCGAATACGCGTTAATCCTCTCTTGCCCGCTGAAGATCTGCAAGTTCCCAACGAGATGTCCGAGAACATACACGATGAGAATAAGCCCCGTGCCCGCAACGACATATTTTTTCCCAATGGACGATTGGTAAAACGCGATGAGTGGATTTTTGGAAAACTTCCGGACAGGCGCGGGAGAGAGGCTCGCTACCGACATAAACGAAGCTATTAGCATCTCTTTTGGAGTCAATGTTGACGTTCACCGGTTATCGATGCATCCCGCTCCTTTTTCCGAACCGGGCAAGCGAGACTGCGCCCGCCAAAAGCCGAGTTCCAACACCGAACGCTCTTGCAGTTTCTGGAACGATTGCTAATAATCCCGCGCTTATGATGAAACGTCTGTTTCTCCTGGTGGTTGGCGTCATTCTGGCCGTTGCCGGCCCTGCGTTCTCCCAAGACACAATCAAGATTGGCGAGTTTGGTTCGTTGACTGGAGATAACGCCAGCTTTGGCATCTCTCAGAACAATGGCGTACAAATGGCTATTGAAGAGGTGAATGCTGCTGGCGGTGTACTCGGAAAGAAAATTGATCTTATTTCTGAGGATAACCAGACCAAGCAAGGGGAAACCACGACCATCGCGCGAAAGTTGATTTCACAGGATCACGTAGTCGCCATCATTGGGGAGGTCGCCTCTTCGAAGAGCTTGGAGGCGGCACCGATTTGTCAGGCTTCCAAGATTCCTCAGGTCGCTACCGCTGCAACTAATCCTAGAGTGACCCAGACCGGGAACTACATCTTTCGGGTCTGTTTTACGGACGATTTTCAAGCGGTGGTGATTGCCCGGTTCGTTCTCGAAAAGTTGCACCTGAAAAAGGTCGCGTTCATGACCGACGTGAAGCAAGACTACAGCGTCGGATTGACGAACATCGCTAAAGATTACCTCGCCAAGAATGGTGCCACAATCGTCAAGGAGCAGAGCTATAGTTCCGGCGACAAGGATTTTCGGGCACAGCTGACTGACATCAAGTCGGCCGATCCGGACGTGATTATTATTACCGGATATTATCCGGAAGCATCCTTGATCACTAAGCAGGCCCGGCAATTTGGTATCAAGGCCACATTTGTGGGCGGCGATGGATGGGATGGCAGTTCCTTGATCTCGGTTGGCGGCAAAGCCATCGAGGGTGCTTATTTCTCGAACCATTTCTCTGTCGAAGACAAGTCTCCTCTCGTCCAAACTTTCGTTCAGAAATACAAGCAGAAATATAACGCTGTCCCGGACGCTTTCGCTGCTCTCGGCTACGACGCCGCGAAGTTGCTTGCCGATGCGATCTCTCGGGCCGGCTCCACAGACTCAGAAAAAATTCGAGCCGCCATCCAGAGCACGCAGAATTTTCCCGGAGTCTCGGGCAAGATCACCATTGGCCAAGATCGGAACGCCCAGAAGTCGGCGGTGATCATCACGATCAAAGACGGAGCCTACAAATACGCCGAAACGATCGAGCCCAAAACCTGACAAGCAGTCGTCAGTGCCAGTACCAGTGTCAGTTAGTTGTCAGTTGTCGGTGTCAATTTTCAGTGGAATTGCACGGCTATGGAGGCTTCATCCAACGTTCCCGGCGTTGCCACGTCGCCACATGCCGGTAAGGCTTCTGAGTGGTTCTATCTTCTTTCTGCAACTGACAGTGGCACTGGCAACTTCCTCCATCAAGGTAGGTGAAGTGGATCCGCTCAGCGGTGGGGTGTCGCAGTTCGGAATTGGATGCCATCAGGGGTACGTTTTGGCCTTCGAGCAGATCAATGCCGCAGGCGGCATTTTAGGTCAAAAGATCGAGCTTGTGACCGAAGACGATCAATCCAAACCCGGGCAGAGCGCAACGGCGGTGCGGAAACTGATTACGCAGGATAAGGTCGTCGCGATTTTAGGAGATGCCACCTCTTCGGCAACCCTCGAGTCCGCGCCAATCGCGCAGAGCGACAAAATTCCGATGATAACTCCGACTGCAACAAACCCCCGTATTACCGACGTGGGGGATTTCATTTTTCGGGTTTGCTTCCTGGACGAATTTCAAGGTCGAGTGCTCGCCAGATTTGCCAGGGAGAAGCTGAAAGCCCAGAAAATTTTCACGCTCACCGACGTGAAGCAGGATTACAGCGTCGATTTGTTGAAATTTTTTAAGGATGAATTCACGAGCCTGGGTGGCTCCATCATCGGCGAACAGAGTTATTCGACCGGAGACACGGATTTCCGAGCACAGCTGACGCCGATCCGAGTCGCTAGACCCGATGCGGTTTATGTGCCGGGCTATTACCAGGAAGTGGCTTTAATCATAAAGCAGGGCCGGCAGATCGGTTTAAGGATGCCGTTTATCGGTTGTGACGGTTGGGCGAATCAGGCACTGATTGCCATCGGTGGAAAGGCCATCGACGGCTGCTTTTTCACAAACCATTTCTCTCCCGATGATCAAACACCCGTCGTGAAGAGTTTCGTCACGAATTATCAGCAAAAATATGGGGCCATGCCGGACACCTTTTCTGCCCTCGGCTATGACGCTGCCCGGGTGTTGGCGGAGGGGATCCGCCGCGCCGGTTCCTCCAATTCGCAAGCGGTGCGAGATGCGGTTTCTCAAACCGCAGGATTCCAAGGCGTCACCGGCCAGATCTCGTTTGATGCCAAACGGAACGCTTCCAAACCTGGCCTGATCGTCACAGTCAAAGATGGCAGATTCGAGGTCGCAGAAAAGATCCCGCCTTGAAAGAGTTTAACGTTCAACGTTCAGCGCTCAACGCGTTAAAACGCGTTGAGTAAGCTAACCCGGGCTATGCTCCAAAAGGGGCCTTTTGGCCGCAGAATCGTTGAGCCGCCAGGAATTCCTAAATGGGCCAGCCACGGCCCGAAGAACCAGAAAAGTTTAGCCCAGGCTTGGCCAAGCTAAAGCCAGGCTTTAGCTTGCGTTAGCGATCAACGTCACACGTAATTCCACCATGTTCCTTGTGAGGCACGGCGCCTTAAGAACGCTCTGTCGAGCAAGCAACGCGGAAAAACAGCCAACTGGTTGCCCCCAAAGGCTTGCGTTGAAATTGGGTCGGCGGCTGCGTTGCTCGTCGGTTAGGAATCAATTTAGATATTCGTTCTCCTACCCCAGTCCGGCTCGAACCGCGTGTCCGGCATTGAACGTTGAACGCCAAACGTTGAACATTGCAGGCTGAACGTTTAGCCTGAGCTGATCTATGCGATGGAAGGCTTTAATTTGCTGCGCACTCTTGCTTGCAGGCTTCGCTGCGGACGCGGATGCGGATGAGGCGGTCAAAATCGGTGAAGTGAACCCGATGACGGGAGCAATTGGCCGATATGGCATGACATGTCACCAGGGGATCCAGTTGGCCATCGATCAGGCCAATTCGAGTGGAGGTGTGCTCGGCAAGAAAATCGATTTGCTGACGGAAGACAATCAATCACAGCCAGGCCAGACTTCCACAATTGTCCGGAAATTTGTGGCGCAGGATAAGGTCATCGCCATCATTGGCGATTTGACATCTTCGGCGACCCTCGAAGGCGGTCCGATCGCGCAAGCAGCCAAAATTCCGATGGTCACACCTTTGGCGACAAACCCAAAAGTAACGGAAATCGGGGATTACATTTTTCGGATCTGCTTCATCGATGAGTTCCAGGGCAGGGTGATGGCACGCTTTGCGCTTGAAAACCTGAAATCAAAGAAGGCCGGCATTTTAACAGACACAAAACAGGATTATAGTGTTGGGCTAAGCGGATTCTTTAAAGGGGCTTTTGTGAACGGTTCAGGCGAGGTCGTGCGCGAACAGAGTTACTCCAGCGGTGACACTGATTTCCGTGCGCAGTTGACTTCCATTAAAGCGGCTGGCCCAGATGTCGTTTTTTTGCCCGGTTACTATCCGGAAGTCGGGATCATCCTTAAAGAGGCAAGACAACTTGGAATCACGGTGCCGTTTCTTGGGTGTGAAGCATGGGACAGTCCCACCCTGATTCAAGTGGCAGGAAAAGCAGCGGATGGCTGTTATTTTTCCAACCAGTTTTCAGCCGATGACCCTAACCCTGCTGTTCGGGAGTTTACGAAAGTTTACCGGGACAGGTTTGGGAGTCTGCCGGATAATTTTGCTGCCTTGGGATATGATGCGGCAAATGTAGTCCTGGATGCTATTAATCGCGCAAAGTCGACTGATTCCATCGCGCTCCGCGATGCGATCGCTCGCACAAAAGACTTTCCGGGAGTTTCCGGCCACATCACGATCGACGCTCAACGAAACGCATCGAAACCCGCGGTGATACTGGCGATAAAGGATCAGCAAGTGCATTATCTCGAGAAAATCAATCCCAATTGATCTTCACTCGTGGGTGTGAAAAAGGATCCGAAAAAATGGCGAAACCCACGTGGATGCAGGTGTGCCTTGGGGTATTGACACTCCTTTCTCTGGCCCCTCAAAACTCTCACGCCGAGATCAAAATCGGCGCTGTGACCTGCCTCACAGGGGCGCTATCGACCTTTGGTGTTTCGAGCATCCAAGGTGCGAAGCTGGCCGTTGAGGAGATCAACGCCAGCGGCGGAACGCTCGGTCAGCCGATCCAGTTGATCGTGGAAGATAATGGATCCAAGGCCGGAGAAACAGCGACCATCACGCGAAAATTTATTTCACAAGACAAAGTAGTCGTCATCCTGGGTGACCTGACCTCTTCTGCGACTATGGAAGGTGCCCCGCTTGCGCAGGCCGCGAAGATCCCTCTCTTGACGCCTTCAGCAACGAATGTGGCGATCACGAAAATCGGCAACTACATTTTTCGGAGTTGCTTTATTGACCCGTTCACCGGTAAAATCATGGCGAAATTCGCGTTGGATCATCTCCAAGCAAAACGAGCGATTGTGATGACCGACGTAAAACAGGATTACAGCGTCGGCCTGACCGAGGCGATCGAGCATTTCTTCAACCAGAACGGCGCCAGGATTTCAAACACGTTTTCCTACAGCAGCGGCGACACCGATTTCCGCACGCAATTGACTGAAGTCCGGAACGCGCATCCGGACGTGGTTTTCCTACCCGGGTACTACACCGAGGTGGGGCTCATTCTCCTTCAGGCAAGGCAACTTGGAATCAAGTGCCCCTTTGTCGGTGGCGAAGGTTGGGACAGCCCGTCGCTTATCCAAGTCGCCGGCAAAGCCGCCGAAGGCAATTACTATACCGATCATTTCTCGGCGGCTGATCCTGAACCCAGAGTGCAAAATTTTGTGCAAATTTATCGCGCAAAATACGGAGCCATCCCGGACGCGCTGGCTGCTCTCTGGTACGATGGCGCGCGCCTCCTTGCGCAAGCTGTGCAGCGGGCAGGATCAACGGATCCGGCAAAGATACGCGACGCCCTGGCCGCAACGCGCGACTTCGATGGAGTGACCGGACGTATTTCGATCGACGAAAACCGCAACGCTTCAAAACCCGGAGTCATTCTAAAGATCGAAAGCGGTGAACCTAAAATGGTGCAACAAATTACCCCTTGAGATCTGGGAGATGGACAAACTGATTGAGGTGCTTCAGCAGCTGGTGAATGGCGTTTCGCTCGGATCGATTTACGCATTGATAGCGTTAGGCTACACAATGGTGTATGGCGTTCTGCGATTCATAAACTTCGCCCACGGCGACATCTATATGCTCGGGGCGTACTCCGGCTTCCTCTTGGCGCCTCTGTTTGCGCAGACCTTCAAGTTCGGCGAATTCGACACATTCACTCCTGAAAATACCTTGTTCATACTTTGCGGAGCAGGATTGGTCATGGTCCTTTCGATGGCTATTTGTGCCGGAATCGGCGTCCTGATAGAACGGATCGCCTATCGGCCTCTCAGGGAGCGTCCGAGGTTGAATGTCCTGATCACCGCGATCGGCGTTTCCCTTTTCCTGCAAAACATGACTCAGTATCGGCTCGGCGCGGATCCGAAAGCGTTCCCGCAGTTGATCCCGGTGCATGTGGTCGAAGGACTAGGAAACCTGACCATCCTGACCTCGCAGCTGGCTATCATTATTGCCACAGTTATTCTGCTGATCATTCTGCGCTTCGTCGTCATGAGAACGAAGCTCGGACTGGCCATGCGTGCCTTGTCGCTTAATCCTACCGCTTGTTCGATCATGGGCGTTAACAACGATATAGTGATCTCTTTCACGTTTGCGCTCGGTTCAGCGTTGGCAGCGGCAGCGGGGATTCTGGTCTCCATGGATTCGCCCTCGATTAATCCGCTGATGGGGAACCTGCCAGGGATCAAAGCATTCGTGGCGGCTGTTCTAGGCGGGATCGGCAACATACCGGGCGCAGCTCTCGGCGGACTGATCATCGGGATCCTTGAAACCTTCGTGGTTGCCATCGGATTTCCGCAATGGCGGGACGGCATTGCGTTCGCCGTTTTGATCGTGATTCTCTTGTTTAAACCAACCGGTATCCTCGGCAGGGTCGAGCGGGAAAAAGTATGAGCCGCAGCCTTCTGAACCTGATGCTGGCGTTGGTTGCTTGCGTGTTCATCTCGTTTTTCGGCGAAAATTTCATCGCGTCCAAATTTGCTTATTACTACGACATTCTGATTTCCATTGGGGTCAATATCATCCTGGCCACGAGCCTTAATCTGGTGAACGGATACACGGGGCAGTTTTCTCTTGGCCATGCCGGCTTTATGGCAATCGGTGCCTACGCCTCGGCGAGTTGGTCTAATCATCTTGACCCGCTCATCTTCGGTATCGTGGCCGGATCCGGGAATCCTGTCGTGACGAACGTCGCGATGTTTGTTTCGACGCTTTTCGCCGGGATCTTCGCGGCGATCGCAGGGTTTGCGGTTGGTGTCCCTTCGCTGCGGCTCAAGGGTGATTACCTGGCCATCGTGACGCTCGGATTTGGCGAAATTATCCGCGTCGCGATTCTTAACTTGGATTTTCTTGGCGCTTCGCGCGGCCTAAGCGTGACCGGAACGTACACGAACCTTTTTTGGACCTACGGCTCGGTGGTCCTCTGTATCTACGTCGTTGTTAGCCTTGTGCATTCAACTTATGGACGCGGATTTCTCACAGTGCGCGACGACGAGGTTGCCGCAGAGGCCATGGGAATTAACACCACAAAATACAAGGTTGTGGCCTTCGTGGTTGCCTCATTTTTCGCCGGTGTTGCCGGCGCGCTGTACGCGCATTTCAAGGCCTTTGTTACGCCGGAGGGGTTCAACTTTTTTCGTTCGGTGGATGTCGTCGTAATTGTGATCCTGGGCGGAATGGGGAGTACGATCGGAGTTGTTTTTGCTGCCGTTCTATTGACGATCCTGCCCGAGGCCCTTCGTGCACTGGCCCACACGCAATTTGTTCCGACGGCCTATCAAGGACTTCTGGAAAACAGGCTCATCCTTTATTCGCTGCTTTTGATCATCCTGATGTTGACTCGTCCGCAGGGTTTATTTGGTGATGGAGCGGCATTCAAAAAATGGCTGGGGCGTTCACGCGCCGATTGATGGAGAGTCTGCTCAAATTAAATAACTGTACCATCCGGTTTGGCGGTCTCACCGCTGTTTCCAGCTTTAATATGGAAATCACCAAAGGCGAGTTGGTGGGTTTGATCGGACCGAATGGGGCGGGAAAAACGACCGTGTTTAACATGGTGACCGGCGTCTATCGGCCCACGGTGGGGGAGGTGCTTCTTGCCGGAGAGCGGCTGAATGGACTAAAGCCGTACGCGATTACGGGAAAAGGAATCGCCAGGACGTTTCAGAACATCCGACTCTTTAGTTCCCTCACGGTATTCGACAATGTCAGAGCCGCCTTCAACCTCCATCTGAAACATGGACCCATTCACGCTCTGACGCGTGGAAGAGCTTTTCTGAATGAGGAAGCTGCGACCGAAAAACGGACCTTGGAGTTGTTGAAGATTTTCAACCTGGAACGTTTTCGTGAGGGGATGTGCAAAAGTTTACCCTACGGTGATCAGCGCCGGCTTGAGATTGTCCGGGCACTGGCGACAGAGCCGAAATTGCTTCTGCTCGACGAACCTGCGGCAGGGATGACTCCGACAGAAAAGAGCAGTCTGATGAAGCTTATAGAGTTCGTCCGGCTAACATTTGATATTTCTGTCTTGCTTGTAGAACACGACATGCGTGTCGTCATGGGTATCTGCAAGAGAATCTATGTCCTGGATCACGGCGTGAAGATCGCGGAAGGGCCCCCGGAGGAAATAAGGCGTGACCCAAAGGTCATCGAAGCCTATTTGGGCGAATCGGAGTAGGGAGGGTAGGTTGTCGGCAGGGCATATCGCCGTGCCGGCGTGGAAGCAGTTGCTTTTTTCTTTAATCGTTTTCAGCCCTCGATTCTTGACCGTTGCCGGCCCAAAGCGTTTTGCGTTGAGAGAGGCCCGTAATGATCGGTGTAAGAATGCCGGCTTGCCTTACACCGTTGCGCGCCGACACCTCGCCTGACACGTTTCTCCGTTGAGTTTTTCCTCTCTTGAATGCTTAAGTCGCTGATGCTGGAAATCCAGGAACTGGAAGTCGCTTACGGTTCGATCATAGCCTTGCATCGAATCTCGTTACTGGTCGCGACCGGAAAGATCATTACGTTGATCGGCAGCAACGGCGCAGGCAAATCGACAACTCTGCGATCAGTCTCCGGCTTAATCCGCGCCCGTCGCGGTAAGATCCTTTTTGAAGGAGAGGAAATAACAAATCGCGCGCCCCACTCGATCGTGGGGATGGGGATCACGCAAGTGCCGGAAGGACGGATGATATTTTCGAATCTGACCGTGTTAGAAAATCTGCAGATGGGGGCTTATCGGCGAAAAGCGACAGCAGAAATCAAGAAAGAGTATGACCATATGTTCGAGATTTTCCCGAGGCTGAAAGAGCGCGAAAAACAGGTCGCCGGCACCTTGAGTGGAGGAGAACAACAAATGCTTGCGATCGCACGAGCGCTCATGTCCAAACCCCGGTTTCTGATGTTGGACGAGCCTTCACTTGGGATAGCGCCCATCCTCGTGAAAACCATTTTTTCAAAAATTGTGGAGATCAATCAGCAGCTGGGAATCACGATCCTGTTGGTCGAGCAAAACGCCAATCTAGCCCTTGAGATCTCCGACTACGGCTATGTGCTGGAAACCGGGAGGATCATTCTTGAGGACAAGTCCGCCGCATTAAGAGTAAACAGCCTCGTAAAGGAAGCGTATCTCGGCGGGTAAATTCATTTCGGGAAATGGTATGTAGATTGCGATGGTCCTGAGGCCCGAACAACCTGTACCATGAGAGCCAGGACCAAAGACGACGATTGTGGTTACGACTACGCCGCGCTATGTAATCTCTGGTTGCGAATTCAGGGTTAGACCTCGCTTCATGGGCCGGGAATATCATCTTCAGAAAACTGCTTCTATTGCTTCGAGCTCGATTGATTACCGGGCTCAGTTGAACGATCAACAATATGAAGCGGTGACCTCCGGTCCGGGTCCTGCCTTGGTTTTGGCGGGGGCTGGCAGTGGCAAGACGCGCACGCTCACTTATCGCGTGGCATGGTTGTTAGATAACGGGGTCGAGCCCGAATCAATCTTGTTGCTGACTTTTACCAACAAGGCGGCTCGCGAAATGGTCGCTAGAGTCACTGATCTCTTGCCGCTGGAGACTCGAGCGATATGGGGAGGAACATTCCATTCCATCGGAAACCGTCTGTTGCGCCGGCATGTCCGAGAGATTGGGTTTCGCCCGGGATTCACCATTATCGATCGTGAGGACCAGGAAGATCTACTGGCCGCTGTGGTCGATTCGTCCGGGATCAACACCAGCAAGGTCAGTCAGGTCCGGTTTCCGACAGCGGAGGTTTTGGGTGACCTGTTCAGTTTTGCCGTCAATACGGACCGCTCCCTGGCGCAGGTGATTGTCGAAAAGTACAAATGGTTTCTACCGATCAGCGATCAGATCGAATTTCTCCGAAAAACATACGAGGAACGGAAGCAAGCCGCAAACGTTGTAGATTTCGACGATTTACTGGTGAAGACGGTTCAACTGTTGCAGGAAAACACCGGCATCGCAGAATTCTACCAACGGCATTTTCAATTCATCCTGGTGGATGAATATCAGGATACAAACAAGCTTCAGTCAGAGTTTATCGATCTGCTGGCGGCGCGCCACCAGAGCGTAATGGCGGTCGGGGATGACGCGCAGTCGATTTATTCCTGGCGTGGAGCCAACTATCAGAACATTCTGGATTTCCCAAAGCGTTACCCGAATGCGCGGGTTTACCGTATTGAGACGAATTATCGCAGTGTCCCGGAAATTGTTGCCCTAGCGAACGCGTCAATCCAGGGGAACAGCAAACAATTCGCTAAGACGTTGCATGCTTACCGCGGTGGGGCCGCGACCAAGCCGACCCTTGTGGCCCTTTACGACAATCATCGACAAGCTTTGTACGTGGCACAGCGAGTTCTGGAGTTGCGATACGAAGGCGTTGATCTGAATTCAATAGCGGTCCTGTACCGCGCGCATTTTCAATCACTGGAGGTGCAGCTCGCCTTGACTCGGGCCGGAATACCATTCGCGATCACAAGCGGGTTGCGGTTTTTTGAGCAAGCGCACGTCAAAGATATCGCCTCTTTCATGAAATTCGCAGTGAATCCGGCGGACGAGGTGGCCTTCAAGCGCATTGCTGGCTTGCTTCCTGGTGTAGCGGTCAAGACCGCCGGGAAACTTTGGGATCAACTCTGTTCGGCACCGGAATCTGAGCGCCGTGATTTTGAGACCTGGCTCGGCCAATGCCGTATTGGACAGAAGCCGGCGAAAGCCTGGCAACAGCTCTGTCACACCTTGGATGAAATCGCACCCGGACGTCAGCCGGTACAACCTTCAAAAATGATCCACATCATTTTGGAAGCCATGTACGAAGATTATCTTAGGGCGAAATACGCAAATCACGAGCAGCGCCGAGATGACTTGACCACTCTCGAATCGTTTGCCGAGGCCTTTCAGAATCCGGTTGATTTTCTGAGCCAGCTTTCCCTCATGGCGGCTTCCGACACTGAGGGCGACCGCGCGACAGGTACGGAATCAGAGAAAATTACGCTTTCCAGCATTCATCAGGCAAAAGGCCTCGAGTGGCCTGTGGTCTTCATGATCTGGCTCACAGAGGGGATGTTTCCGAGTATGCGTTCGTTTGAGTCAGTGGACGCAATTGAAGAGGAACGACGGCTATTTTATGTCGCCTCGACCCGTGCGCGAGACCAGCTCTATCTTACTTATCCATATTATTGGGCAAATGCATCGCCGGAATTCCGGCTTCAACGCCCCTCGCGGTTCTTGAAAGAAATTCCGAACCACCTCGTTGAGGAGAGGTGGGTCGGAGGCGTGTAAAATCGGCGCTGCGCAGTTTCACTTCTCCGCTCCCACAGATTTTCGCCAATCTCTCAGATATGTCCGGAGTTTCCGCCAGCCATCCGATCAGTTCCGCTCATCGATAGGCCGCCAGCATGGCGTAAACGATGACGCCGCTGACCGAGACGTAGAGCCAAATCGGGAAAGTGAATCGAGCCAGGCGCCGATGCGCGGAAAAGCGACCGCTGAGCGAGAGAAAAAAAGTGATCAGAATCATCGGTAGCGCCACGACCGAGAGACCGATGTGCGAAATGAGCAGCGGGAAGTAAACGGAACGAATCGCGCCCCGGCCTTGAAAGCGCATGTCGCCGTGAAGGGCGTGATTGGTGATGTAGGTGACGAGAAAAAGGGAGGAAAAGACAAACGCCGTGACCATGGCCGCCCGGTGCTCGCTGATGCGTTTGAAGGCGATGAAGCAGAAACCAGTAACGAGGGCGATAGCGGATAGGGCGTTAAGCAGGGCGTTGAGTGCAGGAAGGAAGAGCAGGCGGGTGCCCGTGGGATCGGCTGGTACATGATAATAGACCAGCCAGCAGAGAAAGAGGCTGGCGGCAGCGCTGATGGCGATAATGGTGGCGACGATTCTGAGCGGGGTGCGGTTCTGGTTGCTCGTGACTGTTGTCATGGCGTTAAGGCAAAGATGATAGATTTTCTTTTTTTGCCAACACTGAATGTCCTGGAACAAGTCAGGGAGCACTCCCGGACGCGGCGGCTTTCCAAGCAAATCCGCAGCATTGCTCATTGGCCACGCCGAATGGCATGATTACCGAGCGGGGCGATGATCGCCATTTGCGTCCTGTTTGCCATGTGTTTGCCTGTTGCTCAGAATCCCACCCCAAAAAACATCGGCATTCTGCTCGGAGACCTGACCTGGCAGGAGGCGGAGAAGGTGCTCGGTCCGGAGAGCATCATCGTTATTCCGGTCGGCGCCGAGTCCAAAGAGCACGGACCCCATCTTAAGCTCAAGAACGACTGGCTTTTGGCGGAATACTTTAAGCGCGAAGTTTTGAAGAGCGCCGACGTCGTAGTGGCGCCCACCGTCAATTATCATTATTACCCGGCCTTCACTGAATATCCAGGCTCCACCACGCTCCGGCTGGAGACGGCTCGCGATCTCATGGTGGATATTTGCCGCAGCCTGGCCCGTTGCGGCCCGCGCAAATTTTACGCGTTGAATACCGGTGTATCTACGATGAAGCCGTTAGAGCTAACAGCAAATATACTCACCGAGGAGGGCCTCAAGTTCCGGTACACGAACCTTCTAAAACTCATCGGTCAAATTGAGGCGCAGGTGAAAGAGGGGGAAGGCGGAACACACGCCGATGAAATCGAGACTTCAATGATGTTATTCATCGCGCCTTTGACCGTCGATATGACCAAGGCGGTGAAGGATTATCATCCATCGCTTAGAGCTCGATTGACGCGGGACCCTCAAGGGGAAGGTGCATATTCGCCCTCGGGCATTTATGGTGACGCGACATTGGCAACGCCGCAAAAGGGGGAAGTCGTCGTGCGGGCCATGCTCGATGGAATTCTCAAGGAGATTGAGGCGTTTCGGAGCGGCACCTGAAACGCGTCGCGGGCGCTGCTGATATCACGACGCGCGTCCGGTGGCAAAGCAACCGCATTCGGAATTGAACCCACAATTTGGCAGAGAGGAAGAGGGTACAAGTCTCCATCATCTACGCCGATAACGCGTGCGGTTGCGGCGCGACTTCGCCAGCGCGAAATTGCCAAAATCTCCCAACGAAAATCTGGGCGACAAACCTTTCGTACCTGTGTTAGGGTTCGCGCACTGGTTCTGTGAGTCGTTACATACGCGTCATATATGCTCCTCTGGTAGGAGTTCGGGTCAGCAATCAGGAATTGCTCGATGCTATCGCGTTGAGACTTGAAGCCCTTGAGGTCGACGATACCGAAAGAAAAGCGCTTTTGGATTTTGTCCGTTTGCTCCTGATCGGGCACCGAACGCGCTATACCCAGTCAGACCGGTTTCTCTGGATGGACAGATTTGCAGATCACGCTGTTGCTTTTGCCGGCGCTATTGAGGAATCAATCAACGCAATCGCCCAACAGATTGAAGCGGCGCCTCCCGGTCATCCCTTTGACGCTGTGTTCGGGGTTTCCAGCGAAGGCCTGCTTCTCCCTGGGATTGCGGAACGGGCAGCGCGCCGCCTCGGAAGTCTGGTCGGGAGAACCGGAACCCAGATGGACCTGGGCAATGGCGGTTGCACAGCTAGTATGCGCGCCATTCAACTCGTGAACAATCTTGGCCCGGAGATGCGGAATGTCCTTGTTCTTGTCATGGAGCCGACTTCGACTCTGATCGACCCTAAATCGACGGACCGTTCGAATTGGCAGGGCATCTGCACTTTTGGCGACGGAGCAGCGGGAGTCTGGATTTCCGACGAACCTGGAGAAGGCGCTCTTGCGTTGGGGAAGTTATCGTCCTGGCGCGGCGATGCGACCGAGTTGATTCGATGGGATTGGGGATCGGACTACTATCGATTCGGTATCGCGGGGCTGGAACAATTTGAGGGTCAGGTCCGCCGGCAGGTGCTGCAGGCGATGACCGAGTTGCAGGTTGAAAAGGATCCGGACGCTGCTTGGGCAATTCATCCAGCCGGCATTATGTTGCTCCTGAGTCTCGCAAAGAAGCTCGGGCTCGCCCGTTCGGCGCTCGAACCGTCGATCAGCCATTTCAGGTTGTGTTCCAACATGAGTAGCGTGAGCATCTTGCATATATTAAAGAATGTCATAGGATGCGCGAGGTCGGGCCAGCCTATCCGATGGCTTTCCATGGGAGCTGGCTTTCACGTAACATGCGGAGGCGGTGTTCGAGTTTGAGCTAATCCTATGGTTGATCGGAAAGCGGTTTTGGATGCGATTGCCGAATTTTTTGCGGAGAATTTTCCGAATATTCCCAGGGACAATATCGAAGGAATGAAGGCCGGGGATGTCATTCAACAAAGCCTCGATCTGGTCGAGTTTGTGTTGCATCTGGAAGAGAAGCTCGGCGTCGAGATCAATATCAACACCCTGGGAGAAAAGTTAATCACCAAAACATTTGGAGAACTGGCAGACGATCTGGTGGCGATTGGGAAAGGGGCTTAAAAACGCTTGATTGTCCGAAGTAATACCCTATGTTCAGGGTTCTTTAAAAGTATGGCATCGAGCGATAACATCGATCTGAGTGCATTCCGACTTCATGAAAAAGACACCGGTAGTGCTGACGTCCAGATCGCGCTGTTGACCCGTCGAATTAATCAATTGACTGATCATCTCAAGATCTTTCGCAAGGATCACTCTTCACGCAGAGGCTTGCTTAAGCTCGTTGCCATCCGCAGAAGCATGCTTGACTACCTCAAGCGTACGTCCCAGGATCGGTACAAGTCTGTCATCGAAAAACTCAATTTACGCAAGTAACCCTTGCCTCTGAGATCCGCCAGACGGCCTTGGTCTTGGGTCCGAGTCCTGAGGATCTTCCGGAATTCGGACCTACGATCAAGGGCTGGTGGCGTAGTCCATCTTGGAGGCTCATTCAATGGAAAATCGAGTCTCAAAAATCATTGGTCCTTCCGATTTGACGATCGAGACGGGCAAACTGGCAAAATTAGCCGATGGGTCTGTCACGGTCCGATCCGGCGATACAATCATTCTGGTAGCGGCTGTTTCGGCCACTTCTGTCAAGGAGGGACAAGATTTCTTCCCTCTGACCGTGGATTACCGCGAAAAAGCGGCAGCCGTCGGCAAATTCCCTGGCGGATACTTCAAACGCGAAGGCCGTCCCTCTGAGAAGGAGACGCTCACTTCCCGGATGACGGACCGTCCGCTGCGGCCTCTCTTTCCCAAAGGCTACTTCTATGACACGCAGGTCATCAGCGTTTTGTTAAGCGCCGACGGAGAAAATGATCCTGATATTCTCAGCATTAACGGAGCGTCCGCTGCGCTTTGCGTCTCAGATATACCGTTTGCGGGGCCGATTGGAGCGGTCCGGGTTGCACGGATCCATGGAGAATTTGTGGTTAATCCCACTCATACACAGCGCCAACTCAGCAACCTCGATCTAGTCTATGTCGGCACGTTTGAAGATATCGTGATGATTGAGGGCGCGGCAGACCAGCTGCCGGAAGAAGAGTTTATCAAGGCGCTCAAATTTGCCCATCCGTTCGTTCGCCAAATCATTGAGATGCAACGGGAGCTCGCTTCTGTTGCGGGTAAGCCCAAGCGTGAAGTCGACCTTTTGAATGTTCGAGATGACCTTCTCGAAGTTGCGTACCAGGTGGCCGGTGACCGCATTGAGGCGGCGCTCTACACCTCGGGAAAAGTTGGACGCAGCAGAGCAGTCGATTCCCTGCGCAAGGAAGTCGAAGCAACCATTCTCACGAAGTATCCCGATGCGACCCCATTCGAAATTTCCCAGGCATTCGATTACCTGCAGAAAAAAGCGTTCCGAGTCAGCATTTTTGATCGACAGAAGCGTTGTGACGGTCGCAGCTTCCATGATTTGCGTTCGCTGAGCGGAGAAGTGGGGCTTCTGCCACGATCGCATGGGTCGGCTCTTTTCGCGCGAGGCGAAACACAGGCCGTCGCGCTCGCGACGCTCGCTTCGGCCGAGGAAGCTCAGATGATCGACGGCTACACAGGCGGTGACCAATCCAAGCGTTTCATCCTGCACTATAATTTTCCGCCATTCAGTGTCGGAGAAACGGGACGGTTCGGCAGTACGAGCCGACGCGAAATCGGTCACGGCGCGCTGGCTGAACGGTCGATTGAACCTGTTATTCCTACGGAAAGCGAGTTCCCGTACGCGATCCGTGTCAGCAGCGAAATCATGGAATCCAATGGTTCAACATCGATGGCCAGCGTCTGTGCAGGCATCATGGCGCTGATGGATGCCGGGGTCCCAATCCGTAAACCGGTCGCCGGGATCTCTGTCGGACTTGTGACTGAATTTACGGGGGAAAAGCTGACGCGATACGCCACGCTCACAGATATTATCGGTTCGGAAGATCAATTCGGGGACATGGACTTTAAACTCTGCGGTACCAGGGATGGTATCACCGGTTTTCAGCTTGATCTCAAATTACCCGGGATTTCGTTGGAAATAATGGCCGAAGCCATCCTTCAGGCTCGGGAGGCACGGATGAAGGTCCTGGATATGATGGCCGCGGCGATTGCCGGACCCCGAAAGGAGCTGAGCCAGTACGCTCCGCGGATCGAGACCCTGAAGATTCACCCGGATAAAATCGGTCTGCTGATCGGTCCTGGCGGAAAAACGATCAAGGGGATCGTTGCTGAGACCGGCGCCGAGATCAACATTGACGACGATGGTGCGGTCCACATTTACTCGGCGAACCGCGAGAGCTTGAACCGGGCAAAAGAGATTATCACAGGAATGACCAAAGAAGTAGAAGTCGGCGAGACCTACCATGGACGCGTCGTCTCCATTAAAGACTTTGGCGCTTTTGTAGAAGTGCTACCCGGCAAGGATGGATTGGTGCATATCTCTGAGTTGGCAGATTTCCGGGTGAAAAGTGTGGACGACGTTGTGAAGATCGGGGACCTGGTTTGGGTGAAATGTATCGGGGTGGACGAAAAGGGGCGCATCAAACTCAGCCGCAAGGCGGCTATGAAAGATCGCAACGCCGAAGCCGAGACTGCACTGCAGGAATGATCTGGTAGGG
>JAFAQT010000182.1 GCA_019246215.1 Verrucomicrobiota bacterium | reverse complement strand
AGTTCAGCAAAATCGATTGGGGTAGCGGAAGGAATTGTTTCTTTATGAAGTTATTCTAATGACGACAACTGGAGCAGGCGAGGCCGCTTCCCAAAAGTGGCCAGCTTTAGTTAGCCGGGCCAGTTGTGAATAACGCGCCGGCGTTTTGCCTTCACTTTTTTCGGCTTTGGGGCGTTTAGCCCCGGCGGCCAAGACCAGGTTGGCAGGCGGAATCCGATCCAACTGTCTGGGCCGACGGACATCCGGCGCTCCACCGCGACCATTCAGATCCGAATAGTTCGCGCGCTCAGTGTGATTACGGATAAGGACCTCGCCAGGTTCAGCGATTCGACGCGAACCCTCATCGTGGCGGAAATCTAAATGCAGGCGCTCAGAATTGATATCAGAGCCGCTCGTGTCTCCGGCAGTTGGCTATATGCCTCCAGCAGTTTCTCCGCGGCAGAATGCATATCCGGCGGGTATAGTCCGAGGCATTTGCAGAGTTCGGACTCAAAAAACAACACTCCTCTCGTATCTGGCTTCTGTCTGTCCAGATAACCCATCGCGCGCAAAAGCAACCGGTATACTTCCGGTGCGGGATGCTCCAGTTCGGTGACCTTTTCAACCAGTTCGACAAAGTATGAAGCCACAGTGGTTTTCAAGTAGTCCGTTCGGATTCGTTCGAACGTTGCCTTGATGGAAACTTCACGCAGCAGATGAAGCTCTGTCTTGCGCGAAAATGTCAGCAAAAGATCGCATTGAAAAAACAGATCAAGCTTCCCCGCGAATACGCTGCTTTGCCGAAGTGCGCCCTTCGCTATGGTCTTTATTTTGCCGTGAAGATCTGTGAACCAGGTCAGAATCAGGCTCGTCTCAGAATACCTGATCCGCCGGAGTAAAACGCCATTCAGCGATTCGGCCATTTTCAGTTCCGTGTATTTCTGCGCTCCTCTTTAGTCCGCATTAGCTCATCGCTTGGATCCGGCGGCTGCCGAACGCGATTCTCGCGGGCTAGGCGGAATCGAGAACGCCTGATTGTTAACTGCCAGAGCCGCTTCTTTCAGTGCCTCGCTCATGGTTGGATGGGCGTGAACCGTCTTCCCGACATCTTCGGCGCTGCCGCCAAACTCAAGGACAGTCACGGCTTCAGGAATAAGTTCTGAGGCGCCAAAGCCGATGATTTGAGCTCCCAACAGTTTATCTGTTTTTGGGTCGGCCAGAATTTTTGCGAACCCCTGGCTTTCGTCGTTGGCCAGCGCCCGGCCGTTGGCAGCGAATGGGAATTTGCCGACTCTGACCGCTATGCCTCTCACTTTGGCGAGATCCTCGGTGAGACCGACCCCTGCGACTTCGGGATTAGTGTAGATGACATTCGGGATTGCGTCATAGTTCACATGACCGGCTCTGCCAGCAATTCGTTCGACGCATGCGACACCCTCGTCCTCTCCCTTATGTGCGAGCATGGGCCCTTCAATAATATCTCCAATCGCGTACAGGTCGGGGACATTGGTTCGATACCGTTCGTCGACCGCCACTCGGCCCCCTGCGGTTAGTTTGAGGCCGAGATCCTTGCTGACCGCCCCATCAAGATACGGTTTGCGTCCGACCGCGATGAGAACTTTGTCCGCGCTAAACTGCAGCTTGTCGTTTTCCTTGCTAATGGCTTCCACAGTGGCTCTGCCATTGCACAAAGCGACCGAAGTGACGGTCGTATCGAGATGAAATTTCATGCCCTCGGCTTCCAGCGCCTTTTGCAACGCTTGGGTGACATCCGGATCAAAAAAGGCCGCGATTCTCGGTAAAAACTCTATGATGGTGACTTTTGAACCGAGTCTAGACCAGACCGAGCTAAGCTCCAGTCCAATTGCGCCAGCGCCGACCACGACCAGTTCGTTCGGCACCTGAGCAAAAGCGAGAGCCTCATCACTAGTGACGATCGTTTGCCGGTCAATAGGAACATTTGGCAGCTCTGCCGGCACGCTGCCGGTCGCGAGGACAACATGTTTCCCTTGAAGCTCCTCCTGACCACCATCGGCTTTCGTCAGGACAACTTTCCCGGGAGCCAGCACTTGTCCGACTCCGAAAAGTCGGGTGATCTTATTTTTCTTCATCAGGAATTCAAGGCCTTGAGTGAGTTGCCGAACGACGCCCTGTTTTCGGTTCATCATTTGCGCCAGATCGAAGCTGACGGTTTCGAAAAGCACTCCGTGCCGAGCGGCTTGGTGCCGAGCAAAATGAAGGTGATCCGATGATAACAGAAGCGCTTTGCTTGGGATGCAACCGATGTTGAGACACGTGCCTCCCAAAACTTCACGTTTGTCGACAATCGCCGTGTTCAAGCCGAGTTGAGCGGCCCGGATGGCTCCGGTATATCCCGCAGGGCCTCCGCCCAGAACAATAAGATCGAAAACCGCCATGCTGCTAGCGTCCACCGAAACGCGAACAGGATCAAGAAGGACACGTGTCGGCGTGTCCGTGCAAAGTTGCGAAAATACCGAATTTTAACTGACTCGACAGAGTCGAACTTGGCAGTGAACCGCTCATTCGCTGATACGCCAGCCGGCAGATACGTGTTTGCCGCCGTCGCCCTCGGGCTCTGCCTCGTTTCGTGCGCGGTAGGATGGGAAACTGAGCGGATCAAGGTCTCTAAGAATGTGGACGAACGGCTCTGGCAGGAACTAGAGAAGGCGGAAGTTATCTACGTGGGAGAGACACATGATGATCCCGCCGATCATCAATATGAACTGGAACTCGTTCGCGGCCTGCTTAGGCGGAAGCTGAAATTCGCCATTGGGTGGGAAATGTTCGATGAGACTCAACAAGGCATGCTTGATGCCTGGGCCTCTCACGCAATCTCCTTGCCTGAGATGCTGCAAAAGACCGATTTTCAGAAGCATTGGGGCATTTATTCGCCGGTGTATGAGCAGATTCTGCGACTGGCCGGCCACGCCAATGTCCCGAACCTCGCGCTGAATGCGGCTCCCGAACTCATTCGAAAGATTGCTCGTGGAAGTCCATTGTCAGCCGAGGAAAAAGCGATGCTCCCCACCGGATTCGTGGCGACCGAAGGCGGCTATAGGAATTTCGTTGCCCTGATGGGCGAGCATCCAGGGATGCACGGTACGAACGAACGCCGTTTTTTTGACGCGCAAAACGCTCGGGATCAGACGATGGCCAGCCGGATTTTAGATTTCAAGGCTCGTAATCCGAACGTCCGTCTCGTGGTTTTTACCGGCCGCGGTCACGTTTCGGGTGGCTACGGGATTCCATTTTTTGCTGGACAGAAATCAGACCTGCAAGAGCTCATTTTGCTGCTTAGAGACCGACTCGACTCGAGCCCACGAGAGAAGGCGATCTGAATCTATTGAGGGGAAACCTGACCAGGTGGTTTTGCGGCCTCCGCAGCGCGCTGAAAAGCCTCTCCACGGGAAAAACTGTGGAGATCGTAGATGCGGCCCCATGAACCTTCGGCAACGAGTCGGCAGTCTTTTTCCCATTCCCTTTCCGAATCAGGATAGTTTGTTTGCTCAAGCGGCCCCCAGAAGAGGTAATCGGCGCCGAGTTCTTTGGCGACGTTTTGCCAACCGGCCTCTGAATTCATGAGGGCAACAAGTTTAATTTCGATCGGTTGATAATTGAGGCCGTGGCTCCAGAGATGGCCGGGAAACCCCATAACTACGCGATGCCCGTTGACCAACACCGGATGGTTGTAAGTCGGATAGGTTGCGAACACGGTAGCCGCGTCGAATGAACGGGTCGCCTCTGCTACCTGGCGCCATTCACTCGCATGGCCAATACCATAGCCTTCGGGATTGGCACAGATTCCGCCCACCAGGCTGACCAAGCCGGAGAAAAATAGCCCAAAAATAAAGGGAGCACGAAGGAGAGGGTGCCATTTGACGAAGAATGCTTCCCAGAGGCAAAACATCATCACGAGATAGGCCCAGAAAAAGAGCTTGGTATTATCCCATTCCCAGGGCGCAAACTTGATTACGGAACAAGCAAGGAAGACGGCTGTGGCGGGAAAGAATAATAGCCGGATTCTCTGTTTTGCGTCGCGCGCCAGGGAGTTGGCAGGAATCAGCAGATAAATGAAAAGCGCGAGAGAAGCCGGTAAAAACAGGCCGAAATTTTTGAGCCAGAACCACCAGGGTGCCTCGTTTGAAGCGGCCATCCAGTCTGGCTTCCAGCTGATCGCTCCCGTTTTTGCGAAGCCGGTAACGACATACACACAGAAAGTTGCCGGGATCAAAGAGAATAGAACCAATCGAAGGAAGTGGCTCCGCCAGTTTGGATCTCCAAACAGGAACCACCAGAGCAAAAGGAAGGACAAAAAGAGAAACGTATGCAGATGAAACAATGGCATCGTGCAATAAAGGAGCAATTCGGTCCAGGCGGGAATCCCTTGCTCCGGGCGCCGGTCGAGCAGCGTGGTTCGCCAATGATGAAGCAGGAGCAAACCTGCCGGAACGGCATAAAGCAAGCCTCGCTGGGTCACGAACATTGCGAGCGGAATAGATTTCCACGCTACGTCAGCCTGATAATCTTTCAGAGCATAGGTTTGGAAAAAAAGGAAGCCGGCGAGTCCTCCATTGAAAAGAAAGGCTGCAACTCCAAACGATCCGTTAAAAAGGTAAAGGGCTCGCAGGGTTATCAGCGAACCGACTAAGCCAAACAGGATGATGCCCAGTTTGGGCTCGATCCCAATCAGTTTTAGTTCGGCATTAAATACATTTAATCCGATCGGGTAACGCAATTTATCGAATGCGAAGATCGGGTTCTCCGGCCAAAAATGCGGGCCACTGGCCAGATAATTAATCTGCGTCAGATGAAGGCAGATGTCGCCGAGATTATTTGGAGAGATGACCCGGATCTCATCATTCACTACGAAAATGACCTGACTGAATTCACGTACCGCAAAAACGAGAAAAAAGATCGATATAGCGAAGGCGACAATCTGGCGACGGCCAGGCGCCTCCATTCGGTTTCCGCCTCGTTGCAGTAACAATGGTAAACCGGCCAAAATCAAACCGAATAGCAGTGCGGCAATGGAGGTCGAGGTTGTTAGTTCAACGGACGAGTAGCCAAAGAATATTCCGAGAAGGGTGGAAATGGCGACCCAGCAGAGAACAGCCAGCGAGAGATTCATCCGTTCGGTTGACTTGGCTCGAACTCCGGTTGGCGACCCGGAAAAATGTTGCGGAATGTTTCGTAACGAAAATAGGCGCGACACTCTTCCATACCATCGCGAAGGCGAAAATCCGCTTTGAAATATCGGTCTTTCAATCGTTTTTCCAACTCGTCCGCTTTGCCTCCCTCGACGGCGATGAAGTCGGCGTCAATTTTCTCGGGCCAGCTGTCGTCCTTGCTGAAGTAACCAATGTTGGGGAAATCGCCTAGAACCCAGGGAATTGGGAAATAGCTGGACAACAGAATGAGGCCCGACATTTCCCGGATTGAGGCGGGATCCTTGGCGCCCTTTGCCAGTATCGGGTCGACGAACGTGTGATATTCACGATCGGTTTGGACATACACATACCGTTCCTGCGGATTATCGTATCGAACGAAGTTCAGGTCGTAGGACTTCCATGCTGCCTGAGCAAATAGCGGCAGACTAACGAAAACCGCCACCAGCCGATTGGACCGTTTCGCAACAAATTCGATGAGAGCTGCTCCGAAAAATAAGAAAGGCCACGCGATCGAAATGACACACCAGGGGGTCTTGTATGGAATGATGCTGTAAGCGAAGAGGACCCCCCAGCTGTAGATCGCAAGATATCGCAGAGCCGGTTGGCCACTGAAGAGAAAACGCGCTGAAAACAACAGACCCGCGAAAGCGAACCATTCGTAGTCTAGAAGCAAACGAACCCAGTACCAATTCAGTTTTAGGTTGGCGAATTTTTCGAAAATCGGGGTCTTCGCTAGAAACGGTGGAACGAGCGAGAACAAGTCGAAATTAGGCTTGCCGTGTCCAGCGGCATCGATGCCCGTTTTTGTCCACGGGAGAATCGCCTGGTATAGTCCCGCCAATCCGTTCCAGTTCCGGAAATTTCCCGAATAGAAAAAGACGATTAACGATACTCCCAACAGGACTGCTGCGGCGATGTGTCGGAGAGGAAGTTGTTCGCTCGGTCGCTTCAGTTGCGGCTTTGTCGTCAGCCGATTCCATATCAGCGCGACGAAACCGGCGGCGGCAAACGCAGCAAGATGGATGATATAGGTCTCCTTAGTCAGAATCATTCCGGTTAATCCCATGAAGAAGCCCCAGAAGTATCTCGGCTCTCTGATCATCGAGATGCCAAGAATTCCCCAGAACGTGACAATCAGGAATAGAACCATCCATGATTCATGAATGGAATAGCGATCGTAAAAAATAAATCCGGGGGAAATGGTCATCCCGAATGCAGCCAGATAACAAATGGCCCGGCCGAAGAACGGTCGAAACAGGAAGATCCAGAAAATGGCGATCAGGCTTGCCAAAACTACCGGAACCCGCAACGCCCAGAGATTGCGACCGAGGAGATTTAGCGAAACAAAAAGAACGTAGAAATGGAGGGGTCCGTGATAATTGGTAGGATCATAGGTGTAATACCCGTTTTTCGACATCTGATCGCAGAACCAACCGTTGATCCCTTCATCGAAATGCGGAGGTTTTATGTCCAGATAGGAAAGGCGAATTAGCGCTGCGAGCAGCAGAATCAGCGCCGGAAATAGGAGTTGACGTTTCGCCATTCTGAGCCTTTAGGGAAGAGGCGCAGATATATATGCGAAGAACGCGGTATGTCCAATCAGATTCGACCTCTCCTCTCACTTGTTATTCCCGCATACAATGAGGCGGATCGGTTGCCTGCCACTCTTCGGCGGATCGAGGAACATCGGCGTTCGTGGGATTTTTCCAGTGAGATCATCATCGTCGTCGAACCGAGTGAGGACGGGACCCTTGCTTTAGCCGAAAACGCGGCCAAATCTACTGCCCAACTCGTGGTCTTGACTCATCACGAGAGGCGCGGAAAAGGATTTGCGGTTCGCAGCGGTATGTTGCGCGCAAGGGGTAATTTTGTCTTTTTCACCGATGCCGATCTGAGCACGCCGGTTGAGGATTTGGAGGCGAGCCTTTTGCGACTTCGGAAGGATCCATCGGTCGATGTCATTGTGGGGAACCGTCAGCACCCGGAATCGCGCATCCTTTTACACCAGAATCTTTGCCGAGAATGGATGGGGAAATTCTTCAACCGAATCGCGCAAAAGGTGACCGGGTTGAAAATTCGCGATACTCAGTGTGGATTCAAGGGCTTTCGACACCGCGCCGCAAACGAGATTTTCGGCCGGCAGCGAATTGATGGTTTCTCCTTTGATGTCGAGGTTCTATTGTTGGCTCAGGCGATGGGTTTTTCGACGCTAGAGGTGCCTGTCCATTGGACAAATTCGCCGACATCTCGCGTGCGCGTTCTGCACGACAGTGTGGGAACGCTTGGCGATCTTTTCCGGATCCGGCATATAGTGAGTAAGACTCTGAGAGAGTTTCCTTACAAAAAAACAGCTGCAGCGGGAGCGGTGAATCGTCCGCTTTCCCGTCCCCAATGATCTTCTCGCTTCGGTCCTAGTGTACCGTCTCCCAAATCCCTTAAGCTTCGCAATCGGATCTCTTTCTCGAACCGCTTTCAAGCCGTTCTGCCGCCTTTGTGAGGCGGGGTCTTTGCTATGAATCTGACCCAGGCTAAAGGCTGGATTAACTCGAAAAAAACCGGTTCGGCCCTGTAGGGCCGGAGAAACAAACCGACCCCGCCGTCAATGTCACACGCAACTTCACCACGTTCCTTGTGAGCGCGAAAATTTCACTACCGCTTTGCCTGGCGACATTTTCGGGCTCAGCCGGAGTCGGCCCCTTTGATTTTCGGGTGAAATGATGTAACGCTGCATACGGTAAGCATGACGAGAACAATCGACCCTAACACAACAATGGCGGAGCTGGTCCAGGAGTACCCTGGTGCGCAGCGCGCGCTTTTTCGAGCCTATCACATCGGCGGTTGCGCGAGCTGCGGGTTCAGTCCGAACGAAACTCTGGCATCTGTTTGTGCGCGCAATGACAATCTTCCGGTGGGTGATGTGGTCGCGACGATATTTGCCGCCCACGATGAGGATCAAAAAATACAGGTTTCGCCGCGAGAAATCGCTGAACGCTTGCAAGCGGGCGAGCAGATCCCACTGATTGATGTTCGCAGCCGGGAGGAATGGGATGCTGTTCACATCAATGGTTCCATGTTTTTTACCCAAGAACTGATGCAAGAGATCATGTCCCAGTGGACGAAAGATCGGGAGATAATTTTTATTTGTCATCAGGGTGCCCGCAGTCTGGATGCAGCTTCTTATTTCGCGGGGCACGGCTTTGCACATGTCAGGTCAATGACCGGTGGCATCGACGCCTGGAGCGTAGAGGTCGATCCTGATTTGCCGCGTTACCAATTGGCATAAGATCATGAAACCAGCAGAGGATTTGAGTCATAATAGGATCGAGGAAGCGGTCAAACATCCCAAAAACCTCGGTGAACTTGAGGGAGCAGACGCGGTCGGGACCGTCGGAAGTGAAGATTGCGGTGACATGTTGCGCATGTGGGTGAAATTCAAAGAGGTCGACGGGAAGCGAGTCATCGATAAAGCGACCTTCCAGACATTCGGTTGCGGAACGGCGATCGCAGTGGCAAGCGTCGCGACGGAGCTGATTTCCGGCAAGACTGTGGAAGAAGCTCTCACGATGAGCGGCGAAGATTTGTCGGCTCCGCTCGGTTCGCTTCCGCCGCTCAAGATTCATTGTGCTCAGCTTGTTGAGGAAGCGCTCCGGTCGGCATTGGCTCCCAATGCGCAAGCGTCGGAGCAGAAGAATGTCGCTCCGACCTTACTGCAGCGGATGCAATCGCCGACGCAGGAAAAGAAGAAAATAATCTTAGGCCCTTCAAAATGAGTAATAATCACGAAATCGAGCTAAAACGAGATTGCGAAGCAATCCAGATTCCGGCCGGGTTGAAAACGACGATTCCAGTCGGGACAAAGGTTATCATCACGCAAAGTCTGGGTGGTAGCTACACGATCGCGTGTGACTATGGGTTGTTCCGGATCAGCGAAGAAAACGCAGCCGCTCTCGGCCTCGAACCTCGGAGTTTGGAGGAGAAGGTTGAAAGACGCACCGAGGATGTCGATGAAGAAGATGTCTGGGAGCAGCTTCGCACGGTCTATGACCCTGAAATACCAGTCAACATCGTGGATCTTGGTTTGGTTTACGATTGCCAGATCCTTACTGGCCCCGCCAACGGTACAAGGGTGGAAGTGAAGATGACGCTTACCGCTCCAGGTTGCGGCATGGGTCCGTCCATAGCCCAGGACGCGAGATCGAAGATCTTGACCATTCCCGGGGTCGACGAAGCAGACGTTGAATTGGTTTGGGATCCGCCCTGGAATCAGCATATGATCAGCGAAGCGGGCAAAATGAAACTGGGGCTAATCTGAATCCACGACCTTTACTTCAGTTCCAGAAAGCTTTTATGTCACAACATCGCAGTTTGAAAGGGGCCAGCACCATCGCAACGAAACGAAATGTGCTGAAACGGTTTGAGCGGGTGGAATTGTTAAAAAAGCGCGGAATGTTTAGACCGGGGGATAAAGTCGTCGGCTTGCCGAAGACCAAGCCAGAAGCATAGCTGCA
>JAFAQT010000002.1 GCA_019246215.1 Verrucomicrobiota bacterium | reverse complement strand
AAAGAAAAGGCGGTGACATTCGACGTCAAAGGCGCCGAGCGACACGCTGCGCAACATTAGTTGAACGATGCGCTTCGCGAGTCCAGGAGTTGCGGGTGCGTCCGGTGGCGTGGTCGTCGGCATAATAATGGCCTACCTATGACACAGCGAAGGCGCCCACCGTCGGATTTATTTCCCCAAAAAGCGACTTACGTCAGAAGATTCGATGGAGGCCTAAATGTAGCCCGCTCGTCTGAGAAAGCCGGCTAAGCGCGCCAGCATGCATTTTTCTGGTTGAACTGATCTACGGAGCCAGGCACTCAGCAGCACCCGAGTGACCCCTAATTTGGTTGCCGTTTCTCGATCTGTTTCGGCCGATTCCTTGCTGTATCTTTCCAACGCATCCAGGACCTCTTCCGTGCTCATAAATCGCCTAAGTGCTAGATGAAGCAATGCATATTGTCCATCTCTTTATGTGAGAAGTAGACTCTTCGTTAGCCCGCCGGGGAACGGCTCCGGTTGAAATTTCCGGGAAGCGGTAAAAAGCTGGATTTGATGAGAAAGCAGCGAGATAACCGTTGACTTTTTGCATTTGAGAGTCATTCTCAGGTGAATGCGACAGGCTGAGCTCCGCTTTTCAATCCTCCACGGCTCTGGGCGGATCAACGGTTTCAGGGCGAAAAAGAGCTCCCGCATCGGAATCCTAATCTTTCTCTGCCTGACCGCAGTCATGGTCCTAGCAATCTTGATCTGGCAAGGGGTGACTGCCAACGGCGTCCCGGACCCGACACAGCCGCACACGAGCAAAACGGTAGCGCTTCTGGACATCGCCGTGCTTGTTTTCCGGGAGGGATTGGAGTGCATTTTAGTACTTTCCGCGATTACCGCGAGCATGGTTGGCAACCATCACATTCATCGGCGTCCGGTGGCCGCGGGCGCAGCGGTGGGCCTCATTGCGACGTTGATTACGTGGGTGATCGCGGTCGGGATTGTTAGTAATCTCGCTCAGAGCATTCCCGCGCTTGATCTTCAGGCGGCGACCGGTTTACTGGCCGTTATAGTGCTTCTTGTGGTAATGAACTGGTTTTTCCATAAGGTTTACTGGGGTGGCTGGATCGGTTTGCACAACAGGAAGAAAAGAGATCTGCTCAACAAAGCGGATGATTCTGGAATATCGGAACGACGTCTGATATTTGGGCTTGGACTGTTGGGTTTTGCTTCGCTCTACCGTGAGGGTTTTGAGGTCGTGCTCTTTTTGCAAAGTTATTATCTGCAGATGGGAGGGACGATTGTAATGGGTGGAGCGCTGGCGGGAGTTCTTCTGTCGGGTTTTGTGGCGGTCCTCACGTTTGTAGCGCACAGCCGATTGCCCTACCGCAAACTGCTGGTCTCCACTGGCGTTATGCTTGGTTTTGTCCTTCTGATCATGGTGGGTGAACAGGCTCAGGAGATGCAATTGGCGAATTGGATCCCCACCACTAGGATCGGCGCACTCGAAAACTTCATTCCGGGTTGGATGGGTATGTGGTTCTCTGTCTATCCGACAGTAGAGAGTCTTGTTGCTCAGGTGCTTGCCGCCATTTTGGTCATCGGTTCGTATTACGCGGCGCGCCTTCGGGTCGTATCGCCTCGCAGACCCCGGAATGGTGCCCTCATCTGAGGGAACTGTGACCTCTACCCTAATGGACTTGGTGCACGAATATTGCGTTCACCATGCGATAGTGTGTTCCCGTTGCAATGAGAGTCATTGTGCAAGGCGCTACTATCGACCTACGAGCTCTGGAAATTTGGGAATTACCACCAGCCGCCATCCGCATAGACGGCCCAGACCCCGCCGAATCGCCCGACTTTCCCTTTCAGGGGAGAGCCGATGATTAGAACTCCGTCAGGGGCTGCCAGGCGCCCTGTTCGCTGGTCAAAGATCAAAAGAAATTCGACCGGGACGCTACCGGGATTGTTTAACAGATCCGCGCCGTAAAATGCTTTCATAGGAACTCTGCCAAGCGCCATCCCAGGTATCAGGCCGGGAACTTCACTGGCATTCAGCTGGTAGGCGCGCACCGCGACGAAGGGCGTTACCGCGAGCGTCGATCGTCCCTTGGCATCGGCTCGCCGAATGAAATTTTGGAATCGCTTTTGAGCAAGCAATGTTTCCTGCGGATAGGGCTGAGCCCTCATAAACGCGTAATCATCCGGGCCGAATCGTGTGCCTGAGGTTCGTGGGTACAAAGCGCAGGATCCGCAGCCGAGACTGATCAGCACGAAAAAGAGAAGCGATCGTTGCACGGTTCTGCAGGAGTTGTCTGATGCCGGTCCTAGTATGTCGCTGTTCTTTGGGACGGAAAATCGGCTGGCAGCTGAGTGCGCCCGACTAAAAGCACGAAAAGGTGATCTTAGAGTTTCGCTTACCGCCATAAGCCCAGCCAAAATCGCAGAAGCTGCAGAGGCTTACAAGCTACGGGCACCCAGGGCCAGATCAAATCTGCATGTTCATCCCGCTCCCCTACGGCGGAGTTCTCGTTGGTTCAGAACGTTCTTCAGCAACCGCAACGCAGGGTTTTGGGAATGGCAGCGTCAGATCAAATCTGCATGTTCGTCTCGCTGCCGGAAGTTCTGGCCGCTTTCAGACGTTCCTCAGCAAGCGTCGCGCGCGGTCTTGCGGGATTTTGTGAAGCGAATGGCGCACAATCCGGGGGAGGTTTTGTGCGACTCATGGTGAAGACGATAACTGGTACAATCCTTGCACTATCCGCCTGGAGCGGGTGCGGGTTATAGGAGGTATATTCGGCAATCCGCAATTCCTTGGGTTCCGCTACCGGAAGCAGCGCCGCCGGTTGTTCTCGAG
>JAFAQT010000224.1 GCA_019246215.1 Verrucomicrobiota bacterium | reverse complement strand
CAAAGCGGACCAAAAGCACGTTATTTTAAACTGCCGGCCAGAACGGCCCATCGCGATATATAGCCATCCGAGCGGGTTCAACAATGCGCCGATCAATGCGGCAGGGGCAAGCAAGCGGAACACCGCCACCGATTCGGACCATTTTGGACCGAGCATAAATAGGATGCTATCGTCAGCAAACACTACTACGACACAGACAATCGGCATGATTAACGATGCCGCGATAGTATACCCCGCGAGGAAATAACGTCGGAGCCGCACCGGATCCATTTGGACGCGAGAGAGAGCTGACACCGCCACGCTGCTGAGGGGGAAGTTCACTTGACTGATGGGCAACATCAATAAGCCGTATGCCTTCTGGTAAAGACCCAAGGGGCCGGCCCCCCAGCGCCAGCCGATCAGCACATTATCGAGATTGCGAAAACAATAGTTAACGGCGTTGGTTGAGGTCAGTAGGCCGCCAAAGCGGAGCAGGGATTGCACGTCGCAACCGCGACGTGGAGGTCCAGGTCGCCACGGAAGCGCCAGCCAGGCGCCCGCCGTTTGGATTACTACGGTGACAATCGGAATGCCAACCAGCGCCCAGTATCCCATCCCACCCATGGCCATAACAATACCTGCTCCCACGCCCAATATCGTGCCCGCCATGTCGATCGCCGCAAGCGCTTTGAACCGCAGTTCCCGCCGAAGCAAAGCATAGTGTTGCACGGCAGCCGCACCGCAGATGAACGTCCCGGAAAGGCCAAGCGTAATCCCGACAAGCTTCGGCTCACGATAGAAACTTGCCAGTGCCGGAGCCAGTGCCGCGCAAACGAGTGCAAGCACCATCCCCAACCCAAGATTTATCCAAAACAGCGTGGAGATCTGTTCATGGGTAATCACATCGCGCTGGACGGTGGCGTGAGACAGACCGCCATCTTTGAAGATGGCAAGAAACCCCGTCACTGCAGTCACCATGCCGACCAGCCCATAATCCGCGGGGCCGAGCAACCGCCCAAGGACTATGGTGGAGATCGTGTAGAGCGCGAAATTTGCCGACTGAGACATGATTGTCACCGCACCGGCGCGCACTGTCTTAGTCTTGAGTCGCGACACCCCCTGTTGACCTAAGACCGCCTTGTCCATCTGCCCTTCGAGTGGGGTCATGCTAAACTTCATGGTTGTGTGGTCGTTTTCGCTTCTCCAAGCGAAACAATGCTTTGTCCCAGGACATAACCAAAGTTTTTCTGACGTAGGGCATCACCAACTGCGCCTCCTTTGCAAGAGTCCAACCAAATAGCTTCAGGATCCAGCCGTACTTCCATGACAATCGTGGCTCCTCCAACTCGCCGCCCAGTTCCGAGGCGATTTGCTTTAATTGCCGAACAATGTCTAATCGATAGGGATAAAAATCGATTAACCATGTTTGCAAATACTTCAGGCAGGCGGCCCGGGTCCTCTCGCTGTCCTCCAAACCCCGAAGATAGCCGATGTGCAACTGCATGGACAGAAAAAGAGACTCCAGCTTCTTATTCGACCGACCAATGTAGCTTACGGAATTGAACCCCGAGATGCGATAGTATGACTTCGCATCGGGAACGAACTTAATTCCATCGCTCGCGATAATGACCCGACAAAGATATTCACCATCATTGTCCCGCCATAGTCGAGCATCCCAAGGACCGGCCGCTTCTGTCAACTCGCGACTGATTAGCCAGTTATCGGTTTGCATCTGCAGATTCTGCCCTAACTTCCGAAGGAGCCATTCGACTGGCGACAAGTCACCCCAAAGTGCTGTCGGCAAAAACTCCGCCTTACTTACCCGGTGAATGAATCGACCCCAGGCGCCGGAAAGGAGTGTCCGTTTGCTTGGACACTCATGCAGCACCTTGATCTGCTGCTCAATCTTGTCCCGCGCAAGGAGATCATCAGCATCCAGCCACTGGATGTAGTCCCCCTGAGAAATCGATAAAGCATTATTTCTGGCGGCCGACGCACCCTGGTTTGATTGGGTGACGACGGAAACGTCCCGTGAGGCAAATCGCCGGGCAATCGCCAGTGTTTGGTCGGTAGATCCGTCGTCAACAACGATGATCTCCTTTCGCTTCCACGTTTGTCCGAGTGCCGACTCGATCGTTTCCGCAATCCAGTCCTCGGCATTGTAGGCGGGGATCAAAATTGAAACGAGAGATTCCATAGTGGACAAGAATTAACAGGCCGTCAGCGACTTCTCTGTAGCTGTTCGTAAACATTGCGGGTGATTGCCGCAACCTTGGTCCATGAATAGCGCTCGCACGCAAACTCCCGGATCTCCTGCCTACGAGTCTCCAATTCGCGGTAAAGATCGCTTTCAAAGTACTCTCGAATGGCCCTGGCGAGGTCTTCGGAGTCCATTGGTCGACAGACGAAACCCGTTCGTCCTTCGACAATGTCTTCCTTGAACGAGCCGACATCCGATGCGACCACGGGAAGGCCGAAGTTGTATCCTAGCGACAGCACCCCGCTTTGAAAGATGTGCGTGTAAGCCAGCGCCAGCACGTCGGCTGCCTTGAAGTAGATCTCCGTCTCCTCATCTGGAATATACTCGATCCGCTCGATCACGTTTGACCGTAGCCCGACTCGGGAGATCAGCCGTTGGACTTGGTCCCAGTAGGCGGTGCAGTCCTTGGGCTTTCCCACGATGATCAGTCGGTATTCCCGCTCGGCACGAGCCAGCACTCCCATCGCCTCAACCAGGTACTCCAAGCCTTTATAAGGAGCGATGTTGCCAAAGAAGAGAACCGCTTTCTCCCGCCAGGTCAGCCCGAGGCGCTGCCTAGCCTCCGCGGAAGTCAGAGCGCTATTTGGCACGGTGCTGTTGATCCCAAATGGAATAACGCTGATCTTGCAATTTCGGACGCCGAATTGCGCCTCGAGTTCTCGTTTCATCCGTTCCGTGTGAACGAAAATATGATCCACCGTCCGATATTGGATTTTTAAAGTCAGCCGGTTGAGCCAGGTGTCATTACCATCGCGCTGGCGTACGTTAATGTTATGAGCCGTGAATGCGATCCTTTTGCCGCAGAGCCGGTAATAGTATAAAAGCAGCGTTCGGTCCAGCCACTCCAGCTTATTGTTCCAGAGGATGTGGAAAACTCCGGGTTTTGCCATCGAGGCATACTGGACGAGCCGCGCATAGTAGATCAACACTCGCAATACCTTCTTATCCAGCCTCGACTCCTGCCGCTGGTCGCCCCGCAGGTTGAGAAAGCGCGCCAACCCAGTTCCTTGCAGCTCTGGGCCATTGACTTCGTCGCTCCCAATGAATTCGAAAGCCACTCCCTGCGAGATCAGGCTGCCGGCAAGCCCGAGTGCATAGGGCTTGTCGGCCCCTCCGGTCAGCAGCGCCACCGTTGCAGACCTGCCCGCGTCGGACAACCCGTTTGCGGATGGAAAAACCACTTCGCGAACATATGATTCGGAACTCGCTGCAGCAGACGCATGCGGCACTTCAAGGGCTCCATCTTTTGTCTCTTGTTTCATTCCGCGAATCGTCCGGCAGGAGTTATACATTCCGATCCAACTGAGCGATCACCGTCCCAAGCACCTGGTCCAAACTGATCGCTGTCGTTGCGCGCGAGTCAAAACTGCGCTGGTAGAAAAACTCCTCAAGCAGAGGCGAGACGATCTTTGCCTGCACTCCGTAGTCATAAATTTCCCAAGGGCTGGTACAGTTAAAAAGCGTCACGCAAGGCGTACCACTCCCCAAAGCCATATGCATGGGCAGACTATCTCCGCCCACGACGCACCGATGGTTTCGCACATCATCCAGATGCTCCAGCAGCGAAGTTCGCTTTGGCAGCAGATTGACCGACAACTCCTTAGCTTCAAGCTCTCTTTTAAGATTGTCATAGTAAGCCCAGTTTTTCATGGGCCACACCGGTCCGGCCTCAGGAGCTATGGCAATATCTCCCGCCAAACCGGTCTGCGTCGACTCCGGCATTACATAGGTTTCCCCGTTAAATTGGAAACCTAAACCGCTGAAAATCAGGTCTTGATAGGTGCGCCGATTCTGCAGCTTAATTTTATCCGCTTTGTCTTTACCGTAAACGCTGATAAGGCTCAGGTCGAACCAACCTCGTGAGTCGTTGGTGTAGCGCAAAGTTCCGGAGGTGTCCACATAGGCGCCAAACAATTGCTCAAACTCAAGACTCTTCACGTAATGCCCAACTTCCAGCGTGTCTTCCAGGTTGATCACGAGGTCGTATTTTCTATCCCGGAGCACGTCACGTTGCTCCCAGGATGCACAGCGCAGATTCTCCCTCAGTCCTTGCAGCAGCGGACTGTTCTTCGCCTCCGTAAGCCAGGAAACGTGGCCGCTGAAGCGTCTCAGCAAAGGAGTTGTCCGCACGACATCGCCGGTGGCGCCAAGTTTTGCGATTAACACATCCATAGGGTCAGGAAATACCTGCGTGCCTCCAGTCAATAGAGCTCTCTACTCTCAACATATTCTCAGCTTCTCAAATTATGCGGGACACCCCGGCAGCGGGGAAGATAACACACGTCGGGATTCGGCGAAAAGTCGCCAGCAACGTTCGGTCCAGGCAACCTCCATATCGCCCCGGAGCTAAGGGTGAACCCCGAAAACATTTTTATCAGACGCTGGCAGATTCTTGACTACCGCGTCGGCGGGACTGGCCGGATCGAATGGAGGCCAGGGATGATCTCCAAACCAAGCCGGCTTGGTGCTCAGATAATAGCTGTTCGGTAAAATGGCGCCTCCAATTGCTTCCCGGTCTGGAATACCATGATTTACCGTGTTGTAGTTATCCAAGCGAATCACATCGAGAGTAGCCGCGTCGTCATACCCCAGGGACTCACCGTAACCAAGAACGTAGATGATGCGATCCCTATCCCATCTATAACTGTTATCAGGGGCAACCGCTTCGTAGATGGTGTGTTTCTTATCCAAACCTAAAATATTGCCGACCACGTTACAC
>JAFAQT010000271.1 GCA_019246215.1 Verrucomicrobiota bacterium | reverse complement strand
CGCTTTGCGAGGTTTCGCATCAGTTGGGTCGCCCCGAATTCCCACGGCTGACAATGGTTGGTGTGCTGCATTCGATTAGCGAGAGTGCCGAGTTTGTCTGATCTGATTTTCACGATATCGCCAACTTTATGGCTGAAGCCCATGCCTGGAACATCGCGGTCCTCCGTAGGCGCGAACAAAGTGCCAAGAAAAAGAACAACACCGTCCGGGTATTGATGGTGTGGTCCAATCATCTGTGCCACAAGATCGGTCGGATCCCTGCTGATCCGAGATAATGAAGAGACCGCCTGGAGATGAAATCCGTCCTCCCCATCGATGGTCATATGAACTTCCATCTGTCGAATGTCCTGAAGAGAGAAGCTTTCGTCGAAGAGCCGGACGAATGGGCCGATAGAGCAGCTTGCGTTGTTGTCTTTCGCCTTACCCAGAAGCAGGGCGGACCGGCCTTCGATGTCTCTTAGGTTGACGTCGTTGCCGAGCGATGCTCCTTTGATCTCGCCGGCACTTGAAACCACGAGAACAACCTCGGGCTCAGGGTTATTCCAAGCCGACATTGGATGAAAACCGGCGTAGTGGCCGTAGCCGACAGCCGACATTGGCTGGGCCTTTGTGAAAAGTTCCGCATCTGGTCCGATCCCGACTTCCAGGTATTGAGACCAAAGGCCTTTGCTTATCAACATTTCCTTCAACGAAGCCGCTTGCTGACTTCCGGGTTTCAGCTGGTCCAGGGAGTGCCCGACCGAGGAGACGATTTCATTACGAATGGCAGAAGATTCCTGCGGATTCCCTCGCGCCTGTTCTTCTATTACCCTTTCCAAGAGGCTGACGGCAAAAGTCACGCCGGCGGCTTTGATGGCCTGAAAGTCGATCGGTGCGAGCAGCCACGGTTTTCGCGGATTGCGTTGATCAGGTGGCGAATTTTGCTGAACCTCATCGAGTGCACCAACTGGTTCCCCTGAAAGAGCGGCGACGCTTGCGGCGGGCTTCTGCGCCTCACACAAGTCGCGCATACTCGGGAACGCTTCGCTAATGTCGAGCAGCGCCCCATCACGAGCGACCACCACAGAAGGTCCTTGGACGTCGGGACGCCACACCCGCCCGACTAGGCATCCATGCGGCCAATCCGTCGGGAGGGTATCGTGATGATCTATCTTGGTTTTCCAATTCATTCTCTCGAGACCGAACGATCCGCTGCGTTCTTAACTACTTAACTATAAGCCGAGGTGTTCCACCTGTGATCAATGCACGACAAATAGAACTCTTTTTCCCTTTCTTGTCGGCGTCAACGATCAGAAACTCAGAATCGTTCAGCCAACAGGAATCGGACGCGTAAGACTTTTTTGCCGTGAGCCGTGTCGCTTGCCCCGAAGGGATATCGAACGACCAGATTGCGGGCGGGAGGAATCCAGCTTTTTTCATTGGGGAGGCTCGCGAAGAGGTAGTTAGGCAATCCCAAGCACGGCATCATTTTAGACCTCGAGTCAAAACAAAAACCAGACCACGCACCCTAAAAGGGAACGTTCCCGTTTGCACTTCTTTAACGGCCTGCATATCAGTCCTGATCAAAACCGGCTGTAAACTGAAGTGTTTCTATGGAAAATATCGCATCGGCCCAGATTTCGGAAACTCGGCTCATCCAGTTTCAAGCGCATGGAGAGACTCACGTGGCGCTGGTGCTGGATTCGGACACAGTTCAGGTTCTCGAGATTCGGGGCGGAACGTATGCCTTGGCTCAACGTGCGATTCAGGAGGAACGCTCGCTCCGGGATACGATTAAATTGTTGAAAGAGAACGAACAGGTCTCGTATCAAGGGCTCGTCGATGCCGGCGCTTTATTGCCGCCGATCATGCATCCCGACCCTGCGCACTGTTATGTTTCGGGCACGGGGCTAACCCATTTGGGAAGCGCTGATACTCGTGATTCCATGCATGTGAAATTGAACGATCCGCACGGCACGTTGTCCGATTCGATGAAAATGTTCAAGCTCGGCCTTGAGGGAGGCAAACCGCACTCGGGACAAATCGGCGCGCAGCCGGAATGGTTCTACAAAGGAAATGGCAGCTCCGTCGTGCCGCCCTATGCGGCGATTCCAGTTCCTGCCTTTGCGCTGGACGCGGGCGAAGAGCCGGAGTTAGTCGGAGTTTATTTGATCGGTCCGGAGCAAAAGCCTTATCGGATCGGGTTCGCCCTGGGGAACGAGTTTTCGGATCATGTCACCGAGAGACAAAATTATTTATGGCTTGCGCATTCGAAACTCCGTTACTGCAGCTTCGGTCCGGAATTGCGTCTCGGTGAAATCCCTCGGGAGGTGGAGGGAATGAGTCGGGTGCTGCGAAACGGGAACCCAATCTGGCAAAAACCGTTTGTCACCGGGGAAGAAAACATGTGTCACACCTTTGCCAATCTCGAGCATCACCATTTCAAATACCCGCAGTTTCGGCGGCCCGGGGACCTGCACATTCACTTTTTCGGCACTTCGACGTTGAGTTTTGCCGATGGCATCAAGACGATGGAAAGGGACGAGCTTGAGATTTGGTCGCCCACATTTGGAAGGCCGCTGGTTAATCCTTTACACTTTGTCCCATCAGAGGGCCACGTGGCAGTCACACCGATCTAGAACTCAGGAGTCAAGAGTTGCAGGAATTCAGAAGGCAAATACCTTTGAGCGGGGAACAAACAACGACATCGAATCGACTGCTGCCTAGCTCGTATTCTTCATCGTATGAAGCGTATGAACGACCATCCACAGAACGGGCAGGGCCGAGTCGTTCTGCAACTCCTGAACCCCTGCAACTCCTCAAACCTGGCTTCTGAGGTCTGTGAAATTGTTTCATGTTGCCGACGTGCATCTTGGCCGTCGAAGGCTGGATGGCAGACTGCCCGACTCTGACTTGGCTGCAGCCTTCCGTTATGTGGCAAAGAAAGCGATTGAAGAACGGGCAGACGTTTTCCTGATTGCAGGCGATCTGTTTGATCGGCCCACAGTGGGTCCTCCAAATTTGCGACAAGCGCAACAGGTCCTTGGAGCTCTGAAAGCGAATGGAATACCAGTTATCGCGATCGAGGGGAACCACGACAGAGCCTTCATTCACTCCGAAGAACCCACCTGGACGCAGTTTTTGGCGGAAGATGATCTCCTGGTGTTACTGCGGATCACCTTTGATCCGACCGGACCAATTTTGACCCCATGGGATCCCGCCCGCAAAGCAGGGTCCTGGATCGATTATGGCGGGATCCGTTTTGTGGGAGCCGGTTATCTCGGCGCCGCGACCCCCTTCAAGGTTCGCCAGATTGTGTCCCGGCTGGAGAGCGATAAAACGCACGTTCTGTTGCTGCACGCCGGGCCGGACTACTTCGTCGGAGAAGGAGGCGGATTTTCTTCGTCCGATCTGAGGGCGCTGAACGAGAAAGTTTGCTATCTCGCGCTGGGTCATATTCATCGTCCGATGCGTCACAGTGACTGGGCCTGCAATCCAGGATCATTGGAAAACTGCGACCTGAGCGAAGCGGATTATGACTGGTATTTCGGAGGAGCTGCACTGGCTCGCGGGTATGCGGTTCTGGAGATCGACCCCGCTCAAGGTCAAAGACCGATTGACCTTCGAATTCACAGCAATCCGCGGCGGTATGTGCACCGCATCACGCTCGATTGTCGCCCGTTTGGAAATAAGACCAAGGATGGAGCCGCCGCCTTGATCAAAGAATCGGTGAGGCTCATCCGCGCCGCCAGGGTCGCGCCCGAATCTGTGATTGATCTCAGGCTGACGGGAAGACTAAACCTGAACCGCATCTCTTTGGACCAGGCGTTGGCCGCGAACGAGATCGAGAGCCAGGCGGAAGTCTTTGCCGTATCACTCAATTTCGCTGGTCTGGATGTGGGAGGATCTTTCGCAGGCATCGATCCAGCCGTGAAGGGCGTTTCCCGAGAAGAGCTGGAAAAAGGTGCGATTCGGGACGTCGTAGCCTCAAAATATCTATGGGGGATTGAGCAGCGAGAGGATGAGTTTTCGGCCTTTTGCTACGAGCTCAAACAGGCGGTTCGAGAGGGAAAATCAGGGAGCGAGCTCGCAGAACAAATAGGGTGCAGTCCATTGTTAGACTTGATCGTAAGGTCAAAACTTGCGACCACACAAAGCCAACTCATCCAAAATATTCTGGAGGGCTCTGCATGATCGTCCAGTCGATGCGGCTTAAGAACATCAAATCGTACGGAGAAGGACGCGATGGCGACGGAGTAACAATTTGTTTCGAATCCGGGACCAACCGCATAGCGGGGAAAAACGGACACGGCAAAACGACTTTGATCGAAAGTCTGGGTTACGCGCTCTTTCTGACCGAGCCCGTCTTCGAAGAGAGCTTTCAGATGGAAACCTATTTTCTTCGGACGGGGCAAAAGGCGGCAGAGATCGATGTGACGTTTGGCCATCGAGGTGAATTTTATCGAATTGAGCGCGGCCTTGGGCCGAACAGCAAGAGGCAGACAAAGGTTGTTGAGCTGGTAAACGGGAGCACTTGCGCCGAAGGTGCGAGGGAAGTCTCCGCTTTCTTATGTCGCTTGTTTGAGCTGCCGGACTCCAAGCGTTTTTCCGAACTGTTCTGGAAATTGATCGGTGTTCGCCAGGGACGTTTAACATGGCCGTTCGATTCGAAACCGAGCGTCGCGAAGGACTTTTTCGAACCGCTTCTGGATGTGGCGGTGTTCCGCGAGTGCTTCCAGTCGCTGAAACCGGCGATGGACGAGTTCTTTGTGCGCCTTCATGAGCAGGAAACAATTCGAGCCGGTATCGAAGAGCGAATTCGCGAACGCGGCGATAGCGCTGCCGCGCTTGAGGTGAAGCGCAGGCGACTCAAGGAAATTCAGCTTCGAGTACAGGCATTGAATCAGGTTCGGGAAAACCTTTCAAAGCGGCTGGCGCAGCTCGAAGGGATGGAGGTTTCGCTCAGAGCAGCCGAATCGCAGCGGAACTCGGCCCAGAATGCGCTCGCTTTAGCTCGGCAGCAGCGCGAGATCGCCGAACGTAGGATGCAAGAATCCGCGGAAGCGGCTGCCGTCGTTGCGTTGGTCGTCTCAGGTTACAACTCCTTCGAAATAGCCGAGCATCAGCTCCAGAGCCTGCGGGCAAAGCAGGCTGAACAGCATCGGCTTGAAATGGAGATAGCCGATACGGAAAAGAAAAAGATCGAACTCGAGGGAAAATCAAGCGCGGCCCGTTCGCAGGCGGATATTTTTACTCAGCAAAGGCAGGAAAAGCAGGAGGAGCGGGTAAGCATCTCTGAACGGTACGCAGCGCTTCAAAATCGTTTGTCCTCTTCTCAGCTGGATTTTGACAGCCAGAAGAACCTGGAGAGGAACGCGACTCGTGCCCTTTCTGACATCCGTCAGTTCGTGAGCAGTTTTGCGGCTCTCCTCGCGCACGGCGAAGCGACATTAGAGAAAATCAAAGAGGTAAGGGCGAGCCTCATATCGAGGGATGCCTCTATACTCCAGGCGGCGCGGGTCCAGGAAGAGATCGTGAGTGAGGCGCTGCAGGCTCTCCTTCAGCAACTCGCCGCCGCGAACGCCGAGCACGCTTCGCTTCAAAAGCAGCTCCAAGAGATTCAAGGCGGGATTTGTCCATTTTTGAAGGAGCAGTGCCGGCAGTTCGACCCGTCTAAAGTCGAGGGAGATCTGAAAGAAAAGAGCGAGATCATTGGGATCCTTGAGAGGAAAAGAGTCATTGCCGACCAGGCATGGCGTGGCGCGCAAGCCGAGCATGAAAACCGCCGCCGGGAAGATCAGGACCTGGCCGGGAAAAGAAGTGAGCTTGGGCAGATGGTCCTCGATTTCTTGTCTGGTTTTGCGCGTCTGGAGTGGGAAAAGACGAGGCAAGGGGTGGACCGGTTGCGACAATGGGCTCAAGAAGTGCATCCCATGCCGGAGGGCCCGAACCCGTTGGGCAAAGGTGGGGATATAGATACGTTCGAGAGCAGTTACTGCCAACATGTGGATTATCTAAAGGAATTGGAAAACTGGTGGCAACGGACTGGGAATCTTGTGCAGGAACGGGTCAATGCCGTTCTGGAGGAAGAGGGTCGTCGGAAATCGGATCAACGTGACGAAATCAATTGCCTTGACCACCTTCGACAAATCGAATCTGAAATTGGAAAACTCGCAGTTGCGGAGAATGAGCAGCGCGAAGCAGCTGCCGCCTGCCGGAGAGAATCCGCGAAACTTGAAAAAACTATTGCCAGTCTCGAACAATGCTGTCGCGCCTTTACCAGTTTGGGCGATGAAATCGTGAAGCTGACGCAATTGCAGCAAAAGCACCGGAGCGACTATCAACGGTATCTGGGGGCGAAGCCGTTGGCCGATGAACGAAGTTCACGCCAAATGGAACTCGATCTTCGCCGAGAGCGAGAAGAACGCGCAGCCGCAGAGCTGGAGCTCTGTGAGAATGCGGTTTCGCAACTGAAGAGGGGCGTCGACCAAGGTTCGTTAGCCGCTGTGCGCCGGAAATTCGAAGAGCAAAGCGCCGCAGTAGCGGTGGAATACGCTAATCTGGATCATGCGCGGCAGGAAGCTGAACGGGAAGAAATCCGATTCCTGGAATGGCAGGAAGCCTGCGCCCGGCGCGATGAAATCGTCCGCATCGTCCATCGATTGTCAGCCGCGATCAAATTAACGGAATTGGCGCGGGTCTCCCTGAGAGATTCCGCGCCGATTGTGGCTCAGAGTTTGTGCGACCGAATTGCCGGTCAAGCTCAGCGGATCTTCAATCGGATCAACCCTGATCCGGTGGAACTGAGGTGGGAGGCCGTTCCGCGTTATAGTTTGCGAGTGATTCCCGGGGATCGGCGTTTTGCCATGTTATCAGGTGGCGAACAGACCAAGCTCGCATTGGCGATGACCCTCGCGATGATCCAGGAGTTTAGCGGATTGCGTTTCTGTGTCTTCGATGAGCCGACCTACGGAGTGGATGCCGAAAGCCGGGAAAAACTTGGGGACGCCATGCTCGAAACGCAAAAGGCTGCGGAGTTGGAGCAATTGATCATCGTGTCCCACGACGACGCCTTTGATGGGAAGATCGAGAATTCCATTTATTTGCGCAAAACAGCCCACGGAACGGAAGTTGTGCAGTTTCCCCGACAGATGGATAGCCGGGAAGGCCAGAACTCCACTGCTAGCGAAGCTTGACCTCAGGACCGGCATGACGCGTACTAGTGTCCTGGTCGGAAATAGCATGTTTTGCGTCGTTTCGGGAACAGGAAACTATCTCACACCAGGAGAAACCGAATGAACCGTACATTAGCTACCCTCGCCGCTATCGGATTAATTATCGCAAATGTCTGGGCCCAGGATAAACCGCTTCCGCTGCCCGAAAAATATGAACAGCCACTTG
>JAFAQT010000348.1 GCA_019246215.1 Verrucomicrobiota bacterium | reverse complement strand
ATCGCAACTCCGCTTTCGGAAGTGAAGGAAGCAAAGGCGGTTGCGTGACAGAAGCTAAACTAGGAGAAGGGATTACTGAATTACGGCACTTTTTGAGACTCGCGATGCACCCGGCTTCGTATAGGAACCGAGAACCTTTGCTTCAAGCTCGATGGATAAGTGGATCACGTTTTTAGTGTCAAAGTTCTAGCGTCAATCTGACCGCCCACGACATTCTTTCCTCCCAATCGGCGGGCACTGATGATGTTCGGTGCGTTTTTTCCTCCGGTGCCCTGCCGCCAGTGCGGCTCGACCACCCGGCAGACGACCTGTTTTGAACCCAACAAGCTCAAGACGCGAGCGATGAGCATACTTAGATCCGTACGTGAGAAGCGAGCAACGCAGAAAATCCCGCCCAATCGCCATCGCTCCTCCGGGTTCGCTTGAAAAGGATTCGTCTGCGTGATTGCTCGTTCGTCACGTATCGCAGCGGATGTGCTTCTCATTCCACGCATAGCGTTCAAACCCTTTTGAAGCCCACGGTATGCCTCCCACTGATGGGACGATGCGCTAGGTCAGGCGCACTGTTGCCGTATAAGGTCGCGGTACCAATAATATGAGTCTTTGGGGATCCTCCTCTGAGTATTGAAGTCGACCTTCACAAGACCAAATGTCGGGCGGTAGCCGGAAGCCCATTCAAAATTGTCAAGCAACGACCACACGAAATATCCGCGGATATCTACGCCTCGTTCTCTGGCCTCCTGCATAGCTTTGATATACCCATCAAGAAAAGCGATACGATTCGCATCATGAACTTTTCCATCCTCAGATAAAACGTCGTCAAAGTATGCCCCATTTTCTGTGATATAAATGGGAGGGCATTGATAGCGTTCGCGGAGTTCGAGCAAGAGATCTCGAAATTCGCCCGGATTAATTTCCCATTCAAAGCTGGTTCTCGGCAAAGGCGGCGGGGGCGCCACCTGCTCATAGCCGATCAAGGCGTCTGGCTTTGCCTGGATATAGGCACGAAAGTAGTGGTTCACTCCCAGAAAATCAATCGGTTGGCGAATTAATTTCAGGTCGCCCGCACGGATGTAGGGCTCCACCTCCGGGAGAATTCTGGCTGGATAAGTGCCGGACAGAAGCGGTTCCAAGAAACTGGCATTCCACAGGTCGTTGTGTCTTTCGGCCATCCTGGTCGAGTCCTCTGAACCGTCTGCCGCTACGCCTCGATGTATATTTAAGGTGGTGCCGAGTTTCCACGAGGCGTTGTTTGAACGGAGAGCTTGGAGTGCTGCGCCCTGGGCAAGATTCAAATGGTGAGTGGTGGCAAAGAACGTTTTCAAGTCAGCGATTCCCGGCGCATGCACTCCAGTTGCGTGACCTAGAAATGCGAAGACCGACGGTTCATTGAGCATGATCCAATTTGCCACGCGGTCTCCCAGGCGCTCGGTTGTCTTAACCGCGTAATCGCTGAACCAGCCGGAGATGTCTCGACTGGCAAAGCCTCCCTGGTCCTGCAGCGTCTGGGGAAGATCCCAGTGAAAAAGCGTGACAAACGGTGTTATCCCTGCGGCGAGCAAGTCATCCACCAGACGGTTATAAAAATCGAATCCCGGGGCGTTCTCTTTCCCCTTTCCTGTTGGGAGTATTCGAGACCAGGAAATCGAAAAGCGATAGGCTTGAACCCCTAGGTGGCGCATCAGTTCGATATCTTCGATGTGACGGTGGTAATGGTCACAGGCGATATCGCCGGTTTCAGAGCGCTCGATTTTATGCGGAGTATGGGAAAAAGTGTCCCAGATTGAAGGCGCTCGCCCATCTTCGCAAACAGCACCCTCAATTTGATAGCTGGCAGTGGCCGTTCCCCACAGGAACGGTTGAATAGGGGGAATAGACATACGATGAATTTGAAAACTACTCTTTTCGCTGGTTCATCACTAAGTGAAAAGGCTTATCTTTCCTGTTTCTGGGTTGCAGCATTGCTCGTCGCAGCCGGAGCTGCATTCTCGCAGTCCATCCGGATTTCCGATTTGGAGGCCGAACGGATCGGGCGGCGGCTTTGGCAGAACGAGTCGGGCGGTACAATCGAAGGGTTGACTGCGTGGAATTTCGGTGAGGATTTCGCCTCGTTGGGGATCGGGCATTTTATCTGGTATCCAGCGGACAAGCGTGGCCCATTTGAGGAGAGTTTTCCCCCGCTCCTCCAATACCTGGTCACAAGCGGGGTAGCGGTTCCGGCGTGGCTGAGGCGAGCGGAAGCTTGCGTCTGGTCGGATCGGATGCAGTTCTTAGCCGATCGACAAAGTCCACGGATGAAAGAACTCCGACAGCTTTTGGCAGAAACGATAGGCTTCCAAGCGAAATTTGCCGCAATGAGATTGGAGCGGGCATTACCCAAGATGGAAGCGGCTGCGGGAAAGGAGCGGGCGAAGATCCGAAAAAACTTCTATCGAGTCGCGGGCGAGCCAGGCGGGTTGTATGCCTTAGTCGATTACGTCAATTTCAAAGGCGAAGGCACCTTGGCGAGCGAACAGTATCGTGGCGAAGCTTGGGGATTACTTCAGGTTCTCGAAGAAATGGGCAAAGGGCCCGCGAAATCGGAATTCAGCCGTGCCGCGGACAAGGTGCTAACAAGGCGCGTTGCGAACTCTCGCGTCGAAAGAAACGAAAAACGGTGGCTCCCTGGCTGGCGAAAACGAATTCGTACTTACGCTGAGTAATCGGGCCCAGTCAAACCCATAAACCTTTTTTCTCAAGTCCCAAACCACGTTCTGGTCCGAGACTGTCCGATCTTACATCTTGCCCGCAATGAACAGCACGATCATTGCCCCGATGATGGATAGGATCAGACCGGCTGGATGGAAAGGCGAACCTTCAGGTGGTTTTGAGAATAACCGGGCGATTAACCCTCCGACGATCGATCCCACAATACCGAGCACCGTCGTCATAACGAATCCCAAATGGGTGTGCATGAGATGACTCGCAATGGCGCCGGCGATAAATCCGATAATGATGGACCAAATGACATGTAGCATGTGGAATTTTGGGG
>JAFAQT010000260.1 GCA_019246215.1 Verrucomicrobiota bacterium | reverse complement strand
TTCAGCCAGCGAACAGGAATGACCCATTCTGTTTCAGCCGGTTCTTGATGCGACTTAAGGCCAGTCCTCAGTCTGCGTCGTCGTTTCTTAACCGTAGATGCCACAGCTCTCGCAGCTTATCAGAAAACCTCGGACAAAGGCGAGCCCCAAGGGAGTTTTGCTAACTCCATGCAAATACTGCTTCTTTCCTGGCGGAAATACCGTTCGTCCGCCGCCAGCGGTTCGAGTTGGTATGCAAGCACCGTTACAGATCGCAAATGGGCTGATCGCCTTCTTTAAGCGCGACCCATATAGGCTCCGGTTCGAGTGTCCACCCGGATAACCTCACCTTCCTTGATGAATAGAGGGACCTGGATGGTTTTGCCGGTCTCGAGTTTCGCCGGTTTCTGCACATTATTCGCGCTATCCCCCCGGATTCCCTCGGCAGATTCGATTACCTTCAATTCCACTGAAGAGGGCAATTCGACCTCAACAGCTTTTCCTTCTGCGTAAAGTACGTCCACCTGCAAATTTTCCGTCAAATAGTTTGCAGCTTCATTGATGAGCTCGGTCGGAAAAGTCTCCGTTTCATAGCTCTCGGGGTCCATAAAGACATATCCGTTCTGGTCTTTGTAACTGTACTCCAATTTCCGCCGATTCACGTCAACCAACTCCACAGTCTCGGTCGAACTGAACCGGACATTGCTCGATTTTCTCGAACGAATACTTCTGAGTGTTGCCTGGACAAAGGCTCGAAGATTTCCTGGTGTGCGGTGTTGGACATCCAAAACGATGGCGATGTCTCCGTGATAACGGATGGCCATCCCTTTCCTGAGATCATTTGCTGCTGTCATAAAACTAATTGTGGTCGCTATGTCTAGTTGCCGGTTCCGGATCCTTCAAAAGATGCGCAATTTTGTGAATTGATGTCGGACATCTTACGATAAAAACAGATCCGCCGACCTGCTTCCCTCCGCGCCTCGCAACGGACTCTACTCATCACAGAAGCTTCAGTTTCGTCAAATCCTGAGAATCTACAATTCCGACCGGTTCATCATTCTGGTTTATGACAATCAGATCATCGATCCGATGCTGGTCGAGGACGTTCAATACCTCAACGGCAAGTTTGTGCGCCTGAATGGTGATCGGGTGCCGGACCATGTGCTGTTCGACGGGATCAGACACCATCCCGGGGTTTTTCTCGAACGCTCGAACAAAGTCGCCGTGAGTAAAGATACCGGCCAACTTCCCCGAGGGATCGGTGATGACCGCGACGCCAGCCCGATGTTCGTTCATGGAATGCAGAACGGCCAGGACCTGAGTCTCCGGTGAAACGATCGGCATCCGTGCCTCACCGCGCATGATATCGCGCACTCGCTGCAAGAGATAACGTCCTAACCGTCCGCCGGGGTGGATTTTGAGCAAATCATCTTCCCCAAAGCCGCGCATTTCGAGAAGCACCATTGCCAATGCGTCGCCCAGAGCGAGCATCACTGTCGTGCTTGAAGTAGGGGCGAGATTCAGTGGGCAGGCTTCTTTTTCGACCGAACAATCGAGGACAATCTCACTATGTCTGGCCAGCGTAGAGTTCGGGTCGCCGGTAAAACAGATTATCCGGATATCAAACCGTTTCAGGGCCGGGAGTATGTTCAATAATTCCGCGGTTTCGCCGCTGTAACTAGCGGCAATAACCACATCTCCATCCGCCACAATCCCGAGGTCGCCGTGCAAAGCGTTGACTGGGTTCAGAACAAACGCGGGTGACCCGGTGCTGGTGAGTGTCGCCGCGATTTTTTCGACGATCTGCCCTGATTTTCCCACGCCGATAACAATTACCTTGCGGCCGGCTTGCACGGTTTCGAGCATGAGTCGAACCGCCTGGCCGAATCGTTCGTCCAATCGAGCAGCCAATCGCTGCAATTCGGAAATCTCAACCTGTAAAACCCGTCGCGCTTTCTGAAGATAGTCCATCGAAGAATGACCACGGACTTTACACGGCGAGAGCAAGGAAGTCACGGAGTCAGGGGGCCGGAAGCGGGAGTTCAGAAGTTACGATAGAGGAAAAAGGCTGCTGGCATCGGTGAATAACGGAAGGCAGTTCGACTTACGCGCAACCGCCGTAGAATTCTCTGCGGAGAAGGAAAAGGGGCAAGCCGAAGCATGATACGCTCGCAATCCGGCAGGCATTCTGCAATTGGTGACACGCTCTAGGCAAGCAACCCTGTCAGTATCCCCAGGTTAACGACATCTTCTTTCAGATCCTCTTTCTTTGGTGTTTCAAGAATCTTCGGAAGCGCGCTGAATTCTTCCGAGCGCATGATTTCGCAAAACGGTGCGAGGCCGATCTTCCCTTTGCCGATGTGCTCGTGACGATCTACGCGGGAACCGAGGGGCGTTTTAGAATCATTCAAATGCCAAGCCGCGAGCCGGTCGCGCCCGATGATTCGGTCGAACATCCTGATCACGTTCCAAAATCCTTCAGGGGTGGAAATATCGAATCCGGCTTCAAACAGGTGTGCGGTGTCCAGACATGTCGTGAGGCGTTCCTGGAACTTTGACAGTTCAATGATGGTCGCCAGATGCTCGAAAGTATGCCCAAGAGAAGTTCCCTGGCCAGCGGTGATTTCGAGCGCGATGCGGCATTTGCCCTGTGGCGAGAGGGCGAACACAGCATCCAGACTTGAGACAATGCGGGCAAAACCTGCTTCTTCGCCGTCTCCCATGTGGGCTCCCGGATGCAGCACGAGGAATGGAAGACCAAGCTGGTCTGCCCTTATCAGTTCGTCGCTGAGGGCGCGGATCGATTTGTCCCGAAATTCCGGGTTATTCGCCGCCGGGTTAATGAGATAGCTCGCGTGCCCGAAAACGAGCTTCGGTCGATCCGAGTGCTTCCAGTAGGCTTCCAGCTCGGTTTCGGCAAAGGGTTTAGCAAACCATTGCATATTATTCTTCACGAATATCTGGATAGCGGTGCAGCCAATCGATCGGCCACGTTCAAGCGCTTTGGAGGGTCCGCCTGCGATCGACATATGGGCTCCGAGCAGAAGAGAAGAAAGCTTGTCGGCGGCGGTTTTGCGTCCCGGCGCGGTTCCAGTCTTTCCCGGCATAGAAGTCACCTGAATTCAGGATCTGAAAGCACAGAGTTCCCAGATTAGAAGATGTGGGACACGGGTTCGGGCATCGACATTTTATTCTGATAAATTCCTGCGATGATCGCAGCCAACCTCCTGAGTTCAGTCATCGGTGAGACCTGTATAATCTGTTGGATTCCTGTTTGTTCGGCTTTGGTTCAAAGTAGCATATCTACTTAGGTACGGGCGGAATCAAACTCCAGATCGGCTCCTGAATCGTGCCAAGGCCTCGCACACTGAATGAGCCGTTGTCGACATCGCCGCTCAGATCAACTGATCTTTCAGGTAAGTAAAGCGAGCCGTCGAGACCTAATTCGTGTGGACCGGAGACGTTGTCTGGCCCTAACATGCGGACAGAATGCGGATCCATCGTGCTAGTATGGTTTTTGGGTTGCCACCCCTTGAAATTGTCTGCGTAGAATTTCTCGATGGTCTGGCGGTCGTAAAGGAATCCTGTGTCCGTCACAAAAATAGCGTCGTCCGTGTACAGCGCACCAATAGCAGCCGCGTCATAATTGTTGATTGCCTCGTTGTACTTCTTACTAATTGTATCCAGCTTCTGGATTAGTTGTGGATCGACCGTCTGTTTTTCTTGCGCAAAGGTCGGCAAAGCAAAACTGATTGCCATCCAACTAGGGCACCTAGTAAGCGTGTTGTCATTGTTTACTCTCCGGAGGGTTCGGGATGGTTTGTTGTCTAGGGATCTGGTTCGTTTGCCGAATTGTCGCAGGACGGACCAGGATTGCCAAGCAATCCTGCAAATCGCAGGTATTGCTGTCCGGCGTCAAATTGAAAAGAAATGCACCAATCCGGGTTGAACTTTTCCCCTGCTATATGGCTCGATGATCGGTTCTACAATGGCCGAGAAGAGGCTTTTGAGGGGTCGCGAGGGTAGGGAATACCTGTCCGGCTCTCTCGGTCGTTTTTCTGGAACCGAGGTGAACGATCAAACGGCAAATCTGCAACATGTTGCCGAATTTGGCTGAAGACCGGAAAAAGAGGGGAGAGAGCCAGACTGCCGAATCAGCAGAGCGGCAAAGAAGGGATTCCTTGAGAGGACCAGCAGAAGAGGAAGGCGCAAAAGTAGGTCAGAAAAAGCATTGAGATGCGGTTTGTGTGTAGCTCACGCTTGATTCATCGACGTGAAAATGCATGAATTGAAATTCGGAGAACCAACTATGACCTACCTCGGAAAGACTCAGCTTATAGCCATCTTCATTGTCCCTCCCGATCAAGTGGCGGAGGGTGATCGCATCTTTAAAAGTCATAGGGCTTGGATGGAGGCTACGCACTACCGTGATGGGGAGAAAGCTCTCCTGAGCTACAACGTGTCCAAGGGTCCGGAGCTCTCGAACCCGATGGATCCCAACTCCGCCCCAACCGGCAACATGTGTTTCCTCCTGAGCGAGATCTACGAAAGCAAAGCTGGTGTTCTGGATCACTTTAAGCAGACGAGTGAGAATTGGGAAGACGTTCAGGCGTTCGGCAAGTGGCTGGAGAAGTGCAAAGTCACGCTTGTACCCGCAGCTTCCATCTTCAACTCGCTCTGGCCATAAAAGAGGGAGGCTATTCAAGAAAATCTAGGGTGTTGGCGGTACGCCAAGCTTTTTGCAAATCTCTTTCGCCAGGAACTTGCTATTGCAAAACACCTCACGAGCAAGCAGACCCGCAAGTTGGGAGGAAACGCATTGGTTTTTGCTGTCTCGATCTGCGACTCGACTTTGGGTTGTTAATAACTCCAAGCAGCAATAAATCGTATAAAACACGGAGAACAGACAATGAAAAGGCCCTTATTAACGGCCGTAGCAGCTCTCATAATCGGCTTTGCTGTGCCGAGCATCGCCGAAGCGCAAAATACAGTCGCTCCAGAAGTAGGTCAGCAGATTGAAGCCGTAGCAACGCAATTACTTGAGGCATATAATAAGCACGATGCAGCCGCTTTCGTTCTGGATCATTAACGTTGTTCATGCGTTTAAGAGCTTCTTTAAGATTTGCCGAAGCGCTAAACCTTCAGAAAGTTTGTCAAAATGTGTCAAACTTTGTCCGGTCTAATGGGATGCTTTTAGCTGCCGATAGTTACTGATAGACGCCGATTCTCCTCGGGGGAGCCGATCTTCCCTCGGATAGCGTACTGGTTTAGCAAACCATTGCATATTATTCTTCACGAATATCTGGATAGCGGTGCAGCCAATCGATCGGCCACGTTCAAGCGCTTTGGAGGGTCCGCCTGCGATCGACATATGGGCTCCGAGCAGAAGAGAAGAAAGGTTGTCGGCGGCGGTTTTGCGTCCCGGTGCGGTTCCAGTCTTTCCCGGCATAGAAGTCACGTGAATTCAGGATCTGAAAGCACAGATTTTCCAGATTGAAGATGAGGACACGGTTTCGGGCATCGACATTTTTATTCTGATAAGTTCCTGCGACGGTCGCAGCCAACCTCCTGAGTTCAGTCATCGGTGAGACCTGGATAATCTGTTGGATTCCTGTTTGTTCGGTTTTGGTTCAAAGTAGCAATCTACTTAGGTACCGGCGGAATCAAACTCCAGATCGGCTCCTGAATCGTGCCAAGGCCTCGCACACTGAATGAGCCGTTGTCGACATCGCCGCTGAGATCAACTAATCTTTCAGGTAAGTAAAGCGAGCCGTCGAGACGTAATTCGTGTGGACCGGAGACGAGTTGAAAAGAAATCATTCGAAGGGATACCGCATTGAGTTCGAACTTCAGTTTCGAGGTCAGGGGCTCATGAAAACCGAGGGGTTCAAGACGCGTTAAAAGAGGGGCAAGAAATTTTGACCCGCTCACCTTAGCTCCTTGCACGCTGATTGTTCCGGCAACGGCTAGATGGGTGGGGTCGGTTTCCAGCGGGGAAAAATCTGCGAATCCTTGTTCAAATGGAATTTCCCACCCATCAAATTGATAGGTGAAGGGAAACTGCGCATCAATTTGCAGGCGAAGGTCGTCACCGTATTCTTTCCCGGGCTGGACTGTACCGGTAGCGCGAATGGTCGGAGTAACGGTAAAGCGGAAGGGCTTGAGAATCCTCGCGACCGACGGATCGATCCAGGTTGCGGCAATGCCAGGAGATAGGGTTGTTTCGACCTCCTCTAGCGTGAGTTGATCCCGGCTGAAGTCATAGGTGAACCTGCCGGTTGCGACGCCTTCATCCCTGATTATCCGGACCTGATCGCATCGAATCACATGGTTGTGGAGCTCGCAATCAGCTGAAGCTGAGTTCAGGAGTGCACCGCGAAATTTTGTTTTTCCGAGCCAGATTTGTCCGCTCCCTGACAACTTTGCGAACTCTGGAGCGTCCCCCGAAAATGTGGCTTGGATCACCGGCGAGGTCTGAAACTCCCAATCGGCTAATGCGCGTTGCCACATCGGAGGACAGAGTGGTGCCAGTTCGGTGGGATTCAACGCGGAATTGATGCGCAGGCGGAAGTCACCAGGACGGTTCAACACATCCCCTGATAATGTTCCCGAGCGATGTGTCACCTGAGCGTTCAGGACCATCCAGGAATTACCCGATTTCGAGAACTCCGCTTTCATGCTTTGAAACTTCACATTTCGAACAGAAAATTGATCAAAATTGAGTTTTCCCAGGACTTGCAGATGCCCGTCAGGCCGAGCTAGTCCGCTCAGCTCGATTTCCGGAGGCGCCTCGAATTCAAGCTCTTTTGTCCATGGAAACCAAGGATCATTCGCCAACAGTTTAACTGGATCCAGTCCGCTGCGGATTTGGAAATGCTTTTCGCCCGTCGCCAGATCCCAACTGCCGGACGCAAATAATTCTCCGCGCGCATCGCGCAGGAACAGTTTCCGAAGGTCAAATTTCTGGTTCTCGAGAGAGAATTGGCAATCTAAATTTTGGAGAGGATCGTTTTGTCGGGTAAGACTTTCGGCAAACAGATGACCTCCCTGGAGCCGTAGCGAAGAAGGAATTGCGAGGTCGATTTGAAAGGTGAACTCGAGTTGGGGCGGTTTGCCGGAAAAACGGAGTCCCTCGATCTCTTTGATCAGAAGATTAAGAAAATTCTGTTGAAGTTTCTCGTCCGGACGAGCATGGGCTGCCGGCCTCGGAACAAGGGAGAAAGCCGCTGGATTGACTAATGTACCGGATGCCTGTAAATGAAACCCGAAGATAACACCGGAAGCCTGGCGCACTTCGATCCGCCCTGGGAAAAAGTAGATTCGCGATTGAAGTCCCGACAGGCGTATTCGTCCCGATTTGGGAGTCGCGGGGTCAATGGGGATGGAAATCTTTGCATCTCGCAGATCAACAGCGTTGAGCGCCGGCTCTTGCTGAAACAAATTGGCATAGTTGATGTCCAAAGAGAGATCGCTAATTTGCGCCAGGATCGTCTGCCTGCGATCGTTATCGTAGATCTCGAGATCTTTGGCCACCAAGCCTCGAAAAGGATCCAATGTGAGGCGCCGGACTCGGATTTCGAGGCCGAAGGCATGGAATTCTTTGGCGAGCAAGGCCCGCCAATGTCTTCCGAACCCCTGATGATAATAGTAATAGGCAGCCCACGAAAGCAGGAGAACCAGGGAAACAAACGTCAGCCACTTGAAAAACTGGAAAGGGCGGATTGACATTGAACTGCGCCAAAACATGAGGATACAGTTTAATCAGGCCAATTGGAAATCGCCGGCTTCGCCAATCGTCCGTGAGAAACTCGGATATATCTTTTTATCAGCGGCACAACTTATGCTCTCTCAGGAGACCCGATGATTCAACCCAACTGTCGGGCAAGATTTACCGGGGAAGATTTCGACTTTGTTGTTCGGACACTCGCGAAAAGCCAAGGAAATAGGGTGGGCCTGGTCGAGTTGCTGACAGACATTCAGACCAGAGATCAGATTCTGGACCATGACGGACTTGTTCGTGCTGTACTTGAGGGACCAGGGAATCTGACGATTTCGCCGCAATTCTATTTTTATATACTGGCTCGCCTTGTTCTAAAGCGGTCCGGAATTGATGACCGCAACTTGTCGGACTATGTCGCCTCCCTGCTGGAGAAGTTTTCCCAAATCCGACAACTCCGTTCACCTGTTCAGAATCTCGAGACGATTTATCTTTCGGATCTCTTGCTTGCGCTCAAAACCGCCTCTTCGTATCAGACATTTCTTATCAGGGCGCACATTGGAAATTACGCCCTGTTCATCAGCGGCATTTTTTACGAGAGCATTGAAAGCCGAAGCCAGCGAGGAGCGCCGAGCTTCTCTTTTTATGAGGACCTCGGTCGGGCCAGCTTCCACGCTTTGGCGACCCATGACGTCGCCCGCAGGTTCGAGTTAAGCGATCTTTTCGAGAAGCTAGCGGATCACTTTCACCAGTGCCGTTTGGCGTTAAACTGTCTCACGGACGAGTTCGTTAACATTGGAGATAATCGATTCATGCCGAATTTCGAATGAACAGGACCCTATTTAGCGAAGTCCAGCGGCTTTTCGAGCGAACGTACGCGGCAGTCGGGATTAATCTTGAAGAATGCTTGATTGACCGGGTCCGTTGTTCACAACTCACCACACTCGCTGGAGCGTCGGCACGAGAATTGAGCGAGCTGGCCCGAACATTTTTGCGGACGTCCGACGAGCGGCTTTATGTCGGGATCTACTACTCAAATTGGCTGATCGAACAGCTCGAGCGGCACGACCCGCGTAGCGGACTATCAAACAGCAATATCCGTTCGCTGATTATGTTTGTGGAAGAAATTGACCACGCGCTACACGCCGCGTTGCAATTCAAGGCAGGCCTGCGGCGCATTGATAGCGAGGATTTCGCCCGAAATCTGGAACTGCAGGGCATTGTCGACACGTACCTAGTTTTGCTGCTTTTTGTGGCGTTCTTCCGAAAAACGCAATCCATTTCGCGAACGGATCGGCGGTGGCTCCGATTTCACTTATTTGAATCCCGCGCACATCCTGATTTCGAGGACGAAAATCTCAGAGCGCGTTATCTTGAAACAGGCGAGTTGGCAGCGTCTTATACCCACTACTTAGATTCGCTGAATGGCGCGCGCCGTCTGGATGAGATCCGAAATTTTCACGCGCTTCCTTACGATGATAAGAAACGGCACATCCTGGCTCTGATGAACCGGCCAAGAGCTCCGGGGTGAAGAAGGATGGGCTGCCACTTGTCAGCGCCTAACTCGTCCGGGCTCTGCCTTCGCGGCTCTGATTTTTCCGATGCGATTTGACGTACTCCCGTCTTTTCTCTACAACGCGATGCGTTATGAAGATTTGGATCAACCGCGCGGGTCAAAATCTCGGAACCTTCACTTTGGAAGAAGTTCAGCGAGGGTTGAATCAGGGTCAATTTGTCCCCACGGACCTTGGTTGGCAAGAAGGTATGGAGACCTGGAAAGTGCTTGCGGAATTCAGCGGTTTGCAGATGCCATCTCAACAGGTACAACCCCCAACCCTCAGCCCCAGCTCACCTATGTATCCCTATGTCCCGCCGCCGTTGGGTGCGAGTCCGTTAGCAGCCGTCGAAGGCATGGAGGATGGTCCGGCTTGGGAAAAACGAAAGGAACTGGGCCTCTTTAAAGCGCTATTGCAGACATGGAAGGAAGTGCTGTTTAATCCGACCGTCAGCTTTGCCCGGATGAAGACGAGTGGAGGGTTTAGAGCGCCGTTGCTGTTTAACCTGACGATGATCGCCATCTATGCTTTTTTCACGACGATCTACCAGCTGGTTTTATTCACAGTGTTTACCGCAGCCGGCTCAGCGCAAGACGATTCAAGTTCCCTGTCTGGAACTATTAGGGCGGGGCTGCCCCCGCTAGCGAATGTTGGAGTGATGCTGGTGGCGATTCCGCTCTTGGTGGGATTAACTTTCCTGAGCGCCGGAATCATGCACGGGTGCCTCGCGCTGTTCAAAGGAACCTCCAAGAATTATGAAGCAACATACCGGGTGATCTGTTATTCCTACAGCACCTGGATTTTTTCACTGGTGCCGTGCGCAGGGGGAATTGTTTCAAGCATTTGGTGGGTTGTGTCTACAATCATCGGTTTATCCAAGGTGCATAGAACTGAAGGCTGGCGAGCCGCTTTGGCGGTTCTATTCCCGGTATTCGCCTGTATGGGGATCATGATCGTGCTTTATATTGCGATAATATCTGCGGTTGTTGGCTTGCTCCATCATGCGAATACTTAGGGACAGTTTCGGTCTTTTTCTTCGGCCGCTGGCTCCAAAAGAAACCGATTTCGAATTTCTCTTTCTGGTTGTTTCTTCTAGCATTGCTGCGAGTTGCACCCTTTGGCTAAGCCTTGGAATGCCTTGGCCTGAATGCTGGGTTCGCCGATTGACTGGGTTACCATGTCCGACTTGCGGGGCGACCCGGTGCGCTACCTCGTTGGCGCACGGAGACTTGGTTGGGGCATGGCGGCACAATCCTTTAATCTTTGTCTGCTACGGTGGAACCCTTCTCTTGAATTTGTATGCCGCCGCTGTTTTGCTTTTCCGGCTTCGTCGGCTGCGACTAGCTAACGTGCCAGTCAAAGTTAAACGTGCCCTGAGCGCGATGATCATTATCGCTCTGACAGCGAATTGGATTTATCTCCTGGTGAATCATTGACGGAGCCGGCCCGGATACGGCGAAGGTGGGGCTAACATTATTTTGTTCTGCGCAAAACAATTCTATTCCCAGTACGCCAAACCGCTGCATTGTTCCCAGTGCGAGATCTGAACGATTGCAATCGCGGCTCAGATGTCCCAGGACGACACGACGAAGCCGATGTCCCGCGACGGACGAAACCAATTTTGCCGCGGCTTCATTTGAGAGATGGCCGTGTCTAGACAAGATCCGCTGTTTCACGGACCAAGGTCGTCTGTGGTCCTCCTGCAGCAACCGCTCGTCATGGTTCGTTTCGACGACAAGGGTATCCACTTCTCGGATACGCTCTAAGGCGAGTTTCGGCGCGTAGCCTAAGTCGGTCAGAAACCCAATGGAGCCTCCATCTGCAGTGAACACGAATGCGGTCGGATCAACCGCGTCATGCGGCACATAAAAGCTTTGTATCTCGATGTCCTTGACTGAGAAAGCGGCACCAGTGGCGAACAGATTCCAGTTTGGACATTCGGCTAGCTTTCCGCGCCGTAGTGTTTCCGCGGTGAGCGGATTCGAATAGACTGGAACGCAGAAGCGCCGACAAAAGACCTCCAGCCCGGCGATGTGATCAGCATGTTCGTGCGTGATCAAGATCCCATCCAGACTTTCCGGACGCACACCGACTGATTCGAGTCGGTGGGCAATTTGTCTGCCACTGAAGCCAGCGTCAACAAGAAGCCTGCACTGGCTCGTGGCAATTAGAGAACAGTTGCCCGCACTTCCGCTCCCGAGGATCGTTAAACTGAACACGCACCTAGTAGAACCTACTCTCGAACGGATGCCAATCAGATAAGAAGGGAGTGACGAATTCAGCGCAATTGGCGTATTAGATTACCGATGAACCTCGAGAGGCTGAATCAGTAAACCCGGCTATCTTTTCCGGCCCCAAAAAAACATTTGCCTTCCGGGCGGTTCCTCTGGAGTTTCGGAGTGCCTATAAACGGCCGATAGGTCGATTTGATTCAAGTACGTAACCTGCACGCTGACATCCCTGACTCCGCCCCTGCCTGTTCGCAAACAACACTCCGGTATGAACCGCTACATAACATTTCTGCTAATGGGTGCGCCCGGCAGTGGCAAAGGAACTCAGGGCAAGATCCTCGGAACTGTGCCCCGCTTTTTCCATTGCGCGTGTGGTGAAGTCTTTCGATCGCTCGACTTGCGAACACCGCTGGGACAAAGATTTATTGATTACTCGAGTAAAGGCTTGCTCGTCCCGGACGACCTGACGGTTGAGCTTTGGCAGACAAAAATTGAAGCGCAGGTCCTTGAGGCAGAATTCAAGCCCGATATCGACGCTCTTGTGCTGGATGGCATCCCCAGGAATGTCAATCAAGCGAAACTGATGGAAAGACTGATTGACGTGAAGCAGGTGTTTCACCTCTCCTGCCCGAAACGCGAGGAGTTGGTTCGACGTCTCAGAAAACGGGCGATCAAGGATAATCGACTCGATGACGCCAACGAAGATGTGATCCGAAAACGTCTTGCCACTTACGAAGAAGAGACCAAGCCTGTTTTAGATTATTATTCTGGCCTTGTTACAGTTGTCGATGCGCTGCAACCGCCGGTGAAGGTTCTTCAGGACATTCTCGGAGTAATTTGGAGCACGCACGATGCCGTGATGGCCTTTAATGCTTGAAGAATAAGCCTCGTGTCGTGTTCATGGGCAGCGGCGAGATCGGGCTACCGACCTTGCAATGGCTTGCCCGAACTTCGATAGTAAATCTCGTGGGTGTTGTGACGCAACCTGATAAACCCGCGGGTCGTTTGCAGGCTTTAACCGCGTCGCCCCCGAAAAGATTCGCGGCAACGCTCGGTCTGCCGATCCTCCAGCCGTTGAAGGTACGCAGGGCGGCAGAGCTGGACCGAATTGCTGAGCTTTCGCCGGACCTTATCGTAGTGATGGCATATGGCCAGATCCTGCCGAAAAGGCTTTTGGACATGCCGACCGTCGCATGTCTGAATCTCCACGCTTCAATTTTGCCTAGACATCGAGGTGCGGCGCCAATTCAGGCCGCGATTGTGGCGGGCGATCGTTTCACAGGTCTGACCGTGATGTACATGGCCGAAGGCCTGGACAGTGGGGACATTCTGCTGAGCAGACCGATTGCTATTCGGAGGCGCGAGACAGGCAGATCGCTGCACGATCGACTCGCGATCCTGGGGCCCGAGGCACTCGCTTGTGCGTGTCAACTCATCTTCTCTCAGCAGGCGCCTAGGATCCCGCAGGATGAATCAAAAGCGACTTACGCCGCGAAGCTTGGACGGGAATCGGGCCGGATCGATTGGTCTCAGGATTGTTGGCGTCTTGACCGGCTGGTCCGGGCGATGAATCCGTGGCCGGGCGCATTTACTCTCGTGCGAACCGATGAGGATTCAGAAGATTCAGAAAAGAGACTGAAGGTCCATAGAGCTTTGCCGGTCCATCGTGTGGCAGGGCAAGCGGGGATCGTCAGTCGCATGGGAGAACGCGGAATCGTGGTTGGCTGTGGGCAAGGAGCACTCTTGTTACTGGAGGTTCAGCTCGAAGGGAAACGAAGAATGAGCGCGCCGGAATTCGTTCGCGGCTTCGCGCTTCCAATCGGGACAACGTTGGGTGCGTAATACTTTTCTCGAGTCGCGTTCGCTTTACGCTTACGGTTGAACGACGCCGTGGTTAAGGGGTGCTGCGGTGTGATCGATATCCGGCGTCAACGCCACGGATACGGTTTGACCGATCCTCAGGGGAACGGGCGGAGCGCCTGATGGTTCGATTCGGACAGCGAATCGCTGGGGAAGACGAACCCAATCCACCGTTTGGCTGATCGAGGGCAACAATCCGGTGGCATCGCTGCCTGACCCATCTTGAACGTAGATGCCCCAACCTATGCTTCGGACCACTCCTTGAAACGGCTGTTTGTATCCCATCAGCGCTAAGTTAGCTTTCTGACCGATTTGGATATGTGCCAATTGGGTCTCTTTGAAGTAAGCGGCGATCCAAAACGAACTCGCATCCACAAGCGCCAGCAACTGCTTGCCAGCCGTAACATAGGTACCCTCGCTGGTGTTCATATTAGTGACGTATCCATTCACAGGAGCGAAGACTTTTGTGTAGCTGAGGTTTAGCCTGGCGAGCTCCAGATTTGCCTTTGCGGAAACTAACTGAGCTTGGGCGGCCGAGAAGTTGTCCTGTGCGTTCTGAAAGTCCTGTTCGGCAACCACATGATTTCTATAAAGCTCGGATTGGCGATCGAGGTCCTGCTTCCGCTGCTTCAAGTTCGCTTCGCTATTGAGAACCTGCCCGGCAGCAACGTTAAGTTGAGCATTGAAATCAGCGGGGTCGATTTCGAACAACAAATCCCCGGACTTGATCTGCTGATTATCGTGGACCGCAATGTGAGTGATCGGGCCAGAAACGCGAGGTGCAATACCGACAATATTCGCACGAACCTGGGAATCTCGCGTCCAGGGATCGTACAGGTAACGCTGATAGAGAGTCCAGGCGGCCCAGGTTGCGAGGCAAACGACGACCAGTGTTATCAAAAAATTAAAAAGACGCGCCTTCATGGAAAGCAGACGAATCCAATGATGCTACTGAGCAAAATGACCAAGGCGAGGAAGAAAAGGGGAAGATGCCAGATATGCCGCGACAGACCCGTGCGTTCCAAGACGGCCATTATTAGCCACGCCGCCAGAAAGCCAAAGACCGCAACCGCAAAAATCCAGGGAATGAAGAGGTCCAAGAACCTGAATTCCGGCCGATTCGCCCATCCGAAAACGCTGAAATAGTGGGTCACGTCTCGCAAGCTAACAGAATTCCTGTACTACCACAACGGCGTGGCCTCCGAGGACATTGACGATGACTCGCCGGCGCTCAGTACGGTGACGTCCCGGATATGCTCGCTCGCCTCGAAGCAATTCAGTGCTTCGTCAGGCGGGGTGTGGCTCGGCTGCAGGCGCCATTTCATGACGCTGTACCCGCAATCGATCCAGATAAAGGTAGATGATCGGCGTCGTATACAATGTCAAAAGCTGAGACACAATGAGACCGCCGATGATCGCGACACCGAGCGGTTGCCGAATTTCAGAGCCGTCTCCTTGGCCCATGGCAAGCGGAACTGCGCCAAACATTGCAGCCAAGGTGGTCATCATGATGGGACGAAACCGGACAATGCAAGCCTGGTAGATGGCGTCGGCAGGAGAGAGGTTCTGGTCCCGTTCAGCTTCAAGCGCGAAATCGACCATCATGATAGCGTTTTTCTTCACGATGCCGATCAGAAGAATGATTCCGATAATCGAGACAATGGACAATTCGACTTTGCAGAGGAGCAGCGCGAGCAATGCGCCCAGCCCTGCGGAGGGGAGCGTCGAAAGGATCGTGATCGGGTGAATGTAGCTTTCGTATAGGACGCCAAGGACGATATAGACGGTAATGATTGCCGTCAGGATCAGTATCGGTTCAGAGGAAAGTGAATCCTGGAAAACCTGCGCTGTGCCCTGGAAACTACCTCGAATGCTGTCGGGCATATGAATATCCCTGGCGGCCTTCTCAATGATCGTGGTTGCCTGCTGAAGAGAAGTGCCTGTATCCAGGTTGAATGAAAAGGTAACGGCAGGAAATTGCCCTTGGTGGTTAATCGCGGTCGGAGTATTGGAGGTTTGAAAATATGCGACAGCACTTAATGGAACTTGAATGCGGGAGGTGCCGGAAATGTAGATTTTGTCCAGCGCTGTTGGATCTGCCAAGTATTGTGGCAGGGCTTCCAGGATGACGTGGAACTGATCCCGATCATTGTAGACCACGGAAACGGCACGCTGGCCGAATGCGCTGTACAAGGCGCTATCCACCTGCTCCGGTTGGATCCCCAACTGAGATGCTTTGACTCGGTCCACCACGACGTTTGATTGGAGCCCTCGCTGCTGCTGATCAGTGGTTAAATCCTTTAACTTCGGACTCTTTTGGAGAGCCGCCATGAGCTTCGGAACGTACACATTGAGGTCGTCCTGACTCGGGCTGACCAAAGAATAAATGTATTGACCTTTGGTGGCTCGCCCGCCCATACGAATATCCTGTGCAGCCTGCAAGAAAACGCCGATCCCAGGGATGCCGGCAGTTTTGCCGCGTATTCTAGCTACGACCTCGGTCGCCGTGACATTCCTTTCTTTCCGGGGCTTCAAAGTGATGAACATTCGACCGGTGTTTAAGCTTCCGCCGCCGCCGCTGCCGACGGCCGATGTAACAGAGGCGACCGCCGGGTCATTTTTGACGATCTCGGTTACCAGGTTCTGTTTCTGGACCATTGCGTCGAATGAAATATCTTGAGCGGCTTCGGTGATTCCCATAACCAAGCCAGTGTCCTGTTGGGGAAAGAATCCTTTTGGCACGATGGTGTAGAGCCAAACAGTGAGAGAGATTGTTACCGCTGTCACAATCAACATAACAAAGGAGTGTCGGAGCACCCAACGCAGTGACCTGGAGTAGATGCCGATCATACCGCTGAACATTTTTTCAGTGGCCCGGTAGAACCCACCCCGAGATCTATCTGCCTTTTCCTGTCGCAAGAGACGGGAACAGAGCATCGGGGTAAGAGTTAACGAGACGACCGCTGAAACAAGAATCGCCACGCTCAGAGTAACGGAAAACTCGTGGAATTGCCGGCCAATGATTCCGCCCATAAACAGCAGCGGAATAAAGACCGCAATCAGCGAGATGCTGATCGAGACAACAGTGAATCCGATCTGACGTGCCCCGGTTAGAGTGGCTTCGAGCGGCGTGAGCCCTTGCTCGAGGTGGCGAACAATATTTTCGATTACCACGATGGCGTCATCGACCACGAAGCCGACGGAGATGGTAAGCGCCATGAGCGAGATATTGTCCAGGCTGAATTTCAGGAGATACATCACCGCAAATGTGCCTGCCAAGGCAAGCGGAACGGTGACGCAAGCGATGAAGGTTGTCGATACCCGACGGAGGAACAAAAAACAGACCATTACGACCAGCGCGATGCTGATGAGAAGTGACGTCTGTACATCGGCGACCGATGCCCGGATCGTGATCGTTCGATCGCTCTGGACCTCAAGATGGATTGCTGGTGGTAACCAGCGCTTCAATTGGGGAAGCATCGCTTTGATACGATCCACCGTTTCGATGACGTTCGCGTCAGCCTGCTTGCGGACGAACATCACCACGGCGCGTTTGGAATTGAACCAGGCAGCTTGAAGCCGGTCTTCCGTCCCGTCGATCGCGTGGCCGACAGCACTTAGCGGAATGGGGACACCATTTTTCTCCCCAATAATCAGGTTTTTGTACTGGTCCGCGGTGAATAGCTGATCGTTAGCATTCACGGTGAAGCTAATGCGATCCCCGTCCATTGCCCCCTTGGGCTCATCCTTGTTCTGGCCCTGGAGCACGGCTCGGACGCTATCAATGCTCAGACCCATCGAGGCGAGTGCCGCGGGATCGACCTGTACGCGCACCGCTGTCCTGGCACCTCCACCGACGTCTACCTCGCTCACTCCAGGTACCTGTGAAAGGGCAGGCACGAGCAGCTCCTCTGCTTGGTTGTAAATGACCGACAGCGGGACCGAGTCCGACGTTAATGCAAGAATCAACACCGGAAGGTCGTTGGGATTGGCCTTCCGATAGGTAGGTGGACTTGGAAGCCCGGCTGGCAGGTCGCTTGAGGCCGCGTTGATTGCGGCTTGAACGTCGCGTGCTGCTCCGTTGATGTCCCTGCTAAGATCGAACTGAAGGGTAATCCGGGTCCCATTTAATTGACTCACCGAAGTGATTTCATTTACGCCCGCGATATTGGCGAACCGTCGTTCCAGGGGTGCGGCGAGTGAGGTGGCAGCCGTTGCGGGATCGACACCCGAGTAGGTGGCGCTCACGTTGATACTCGGAAAGTCGACTTGTGGCAAAGGCGCCACAGGCAAGACCCTGTAGGCGACCAATCCTGCAAGCATCAATCCGATAGCCAGCAGCGAAGTGGCGATCGGCCTGCGAACAAATGGCTCAGAAATATTCATTCCTAGCAAACCCAATGGTTTACCATTCTCGACTTGAACTCATTTTGTCAGCACGGGTTCGAGCTCTTGCGATTTCACCGCGGGTTTATCGCGGCGCCGGCTCAGGAACCTGCCAATTTTATCCATGTAGATGTAGATGACAGGGGTCGTGTAAAGCGTCAGGATCTGAGAAACGAGCAGACCGCCGACAATGGTGATTCCAAGCGGCTTGCGCAACTCTGAGCCGGTACCTTCCTGGATCGCGAGGGGGAGTGCGCCCAGCAGTGCTGCCATCGTGGTCATCATGATCGGGCGAAAACGGAGTAGACAGGCCTGATAAATCGATTCCTCAGGGGTTTTCCCCTCTTCACGTTCGGCATCGAGCGCGAAGTCGATCATCATGATCGCATTCTTTTTTACGATGCCGATCAGGAGAATCATTCCAATCAGAGCAATCAGCGAAAAATCCATCTTGAAGAGGTAGAGCGCCAGGAGCGCTCCGACGCCGGCGGAGGGGAGGGTAGAAAGAATCGTGATCGGGTGGATGTAGCTTTCATACAGAACGCCGAGCACAATGTAGATCACGACAATCGCGGCAAGAATGAGATATGGCTCGGAACTGAGAGAGCTCTGAAACTCGGCAGCCGTACCGGAAAAGCTCGTCGCAATGGTGTCGGGCAAACTGATTTCAGCTTTCGCCGCCTCAATGGCTTTTACTGCCTGGCCGAGAGACCTTCCCGGAGCAAGATTGAAAGAAATGGTGATAGCAGGAAACAGATTCTGATGCAGCACCGAGAGAGGTCCTGTGGTGGTTCGTATGGTTGCGAATGCGGACAGCGGGACTTGCGGACCACCCGTTGTGATGGAGCCGTTGGCAGTGATCGATCCTGGGCTTGAGACGCTGCTCGCCTGCTGCGCCCCTGTGGCGTTGACGTAGATCTTGTCCAGTACGCTGGGAGAGTTCTTGAATTCCGGGGCGGCCTCTAGAACAACCCAGAACTGGTTCAACTGGGTAAAAATGATCGAGATCTGGCGCTGTCCGAAACAATCATACAGAACGTTATCGATCGCGTCGATTTGGACCCCGAGTCGCGAAGCTTTTTCGCGATCTATATCAATCACGGTTTGGAAACCGTTCGTTTGCTGGTCACTTGTGACATCGCTGAGGTCGGGCACCTTTTGCAGCCGCTCCAGCAATTTCGGCGTCCAATCCGCCAACTCCGCCGAGGAGCTGTCCTCGAGGATATATTGGTATTGTGTGCGACTGACTTTGGTGTCTATCTGCAAGTCCTGCACTGACTGCAGAAAGAGCGAGATTCCCTGAAGGTCCTTCGTTGCCGCATGCAACCGCGCCATGATCTGGTCGGCAGAGGATCGACGCTCGTCCCGCGGTTTCAAAACAATATACAATCGGCCTGTATTAATCGTGGCATTGACTGTTCCCGCGCCGACGAATGCAGCAACGCTCTGGACATCCGGATCTTTTCCGACAATCGCGGACACCTCCCGTTGCCGCTGGAGCATCGCTTTAAATGAGATATTCTCGGCGGCGTCCGTTACACCGATGAGTTCTCCTGTATCCTGATTGGGCAATAATCCTTTCGGGATCTCGAGATAAAGAAAGATCGTTGCAATGAGGGTTGCGACTGCCACTATCAGCGTGATGAACCGGTTGCGTAACACCCATTTCAACCCGCCGTCGTAAAAGTTGAGCATTCGGTCAAAGGCTCTTTCGCTCCATTTAAAAAGCTTACTTTGTTTCCCGTGGTCAATCGGCTTCAGGAATTTGGCGCACATCATCGGGGTCAGCGTTAAGGAAACGATCGCCGAAACGATCACTGCCACGCTAAGAGTGATCGCAAATTCTCTGAACAATCGACCCACGATTCCGGTCATGAAAAGCAGCGGGATGAAAACGGCGATCAAGGAAAAGCTGAGCGACACGACGGTGAATCCGATCTGGCGAGAACCCTTGAGAGCCGCTTCCAGAGGCGATTCGCCTGCCTCGATATAACGAAAGATGTTCTCGATCATCACGATGGCATCGTCGACGACGAATCCCGTAGAGATCGTTAACGCCATTAGCGAAAGGTTATCCAGACTGAACCCTGCCAAGTACATGATGCCGAACGTGCCGATTAAGGAAAGTGGTAACGCCACGCTCGGGATGACGGTGGCCCAGACCCTGCGCAGAAACACGAATATCACGAGGATCACCAGGATAACCGTCAGCACCAGGGTGAATTGAACATCGCGAACGGAGGCCCGAATTGTTTGGGTTCGATCGGTGAGAATAGAAACCTTCACGGAAGGCGGGATCGAAGCAGTAAGCTTCGGCAGCAATTGTTTGATTCGATCGACGGTTTGAATGATATTCGCGCCAGGTTGCCGCTGGATATCCACAAGCACAGCCGGTCTATTCCCGACCCACGCCGCCAGTTGCTCGTCCTCGACACTATCAACGACATTCGCGATGTCGCTGAGTTTTACTGGAGCCCCGTTTCGATAAGCGACGATGAGCGGCCGGTAAGCATCCGCGGTGAGAAGCTGATCGTTTGAACCGATCATATAAGATTGGCGGGAGCCGTTAAAACTTCCCTTAGGAGCATCCACGTTCGCTTGGGTTATCGCATTCCGGAGATCCTCGGGCCCCAATCCAAGCGATGCCATCGCTGCGGGATTAAATTGAATACGCACCGCTGGTTTTTGATTTCCTTCAATTGTCACCAGCCCAACTCCGGAAACCTGGCTCAGTTTCTGGGCCAAAAGCGTGTCAGCAAAATCGTTGACCTTATCTATCGGCAGCGAGTCGGAAGTGAGGGACAGGGTCAAAATCGGGGTGTCTGCCGGATTCACCTTGCTGTAGACAGGCAGGCTTGGCAGATCATTTGGGAGAAAACCTCTCGCCACGTTAATCGCCGCCTGCACATCTTGCGCAGCAACGTCGATATCCCGGTTAAGGCTAAATTGCAGAGTGATGGTGCTCACCCCGAAGGAGCTGGTGGAGCTCATAGACGTGAGTCCGCTGATCTGATCGAACTGCGATTCTAAAGGCGTCGTCACCGCCGATGTCATGACCTCCGGGCTGGCTCCGGGATAACGAGTGACCACTTGGATAGTTGGGAAATCCACCGTCGGCAACGACGCGATCGGAAGCAGGAAGTATCCGAGAAGCCCGAGCAAGATGACGCCCGCCATCAAGAGAGAGGTGGCGATCGGCCTTCGGATGAACGGTTCTGAAAGATTCATTTCTGCAGCTCTCGACGCTTGGGGAAGGGAACATTACCCCCTGGTTGCCGTGGCCGGCGGTGCGCCACCCTCGGGCTGGCCGGGATGTTGTTCGCGTTTACGTTGATGCGCCGATCCGCTTTGTCCCCGAGGTTGCTGGTCCTGGGACGGTTGACCGGGACTGGGCGATTCGTCCGCTTGCGTCAATTGTTTCCCTTTTGCGGGCTGGTTCGGCGTCGTGATTTGCACCGGAGAACCGGGTTGAAGTTTATATTGGCCGTCGGCTACGACTTGCTCCCCTTCCTGCAAGCCAGAGTCGATTAATGCCTGTCCGGCATCGATCTGGGCAACCTGCACTGGGCGCATTTCGGCGATTTTATCCTGGGTAATCACGTAGGCATACGATCCGTTTGGTCCGCGTTGGATAACGGATGCCGGCACCACCAGCCCGTCGTGGCGAGTCGAGACCAGGAGGCGGTTATTAACGAATTGACCGGGCCAAAGTTTTAAGTTCGAATTCGGAAAGGTGGCTTTAAGTTTCATTGTTCCCGTGGTCGGATCGATTTGATTGTCCACCACCGCTAGAGTCCCCTCGTCAAGCGAACGTTTCTGCGTGCTGTCAAGTGCACTCACCTTGAGCGGGCCCTTGCCAAATGCTTCGTTGACACTCGGCAGGTTCTGTTGTGGAAGCGTAAAAACGACCGAGATCGGTTTCAGTTGGGTGACTACCACCAGGCTGGACCCGGGCGTCACGTAATTTCCCTGATCCACCTGGCGAATCCCGCATCGGCCATCAAAAGGTGCGGTGATGTGGGTATAGCTAAACTGCGTTTGCGCAGCGTCGATTGCCGCCTGGTCGGATTGGAGGGTTGCGTCCAACTGGTCTACGAGATAACGTTGGGTGTCGTAAGTTTGATTGTCGAGGGCGCCTTTCTTGAAAAGGTCTGAATCGCGAGTGAGCAGCACCCTGGCGTTGTTGAGCTGAGCGGCGTCCTGATTTTTTTTCGCCACGGCTCCATCGAGTTGAGCCTGAAGAGGACGAGGATCGATTACCGCCAGAAGATCACCTTTCTTGACGTCTTGGCCTTCCTGAAAGGCGACCTCCGTTAGCGTCCCGCTGATCTGAGGGTGCACGGTGACTGTGTTATAGGCCTGAACCGTTCCGATTCCGTCCAGGTAAATCGGAACATCGCGTTTCTGCACGACCCCAGCGATAACAGGGACCCGCCCGCCGGCGCCGGTCCCCTGACGCTGTGCGGTGGGTTTCACTTTCGAAGCGTCAACGGCATCTCGTGGGGTGTTTTGATGCGAGAAATAGTACCAGATCCCCCCGACAAAGAGGATGCCTAGAAGTAAGAAGAGCCATCGCAGTTTTCGCATAGGCTTACACAGGATAGGGACGGTGGATAACTGGCCCCAAAGCTTCTCTGTATAGAAGTAAGACGGAGTCAGGTCGATTCGATTCGATTCTCAAACAGGTGGCAGTTGTGACGACGAGTCGTGCGATGTGCCTATCGCTTCGTGCAATCTTCATTGATTTCATATTTCCCTATTCTGGCATCCACCACAGGAAGGGCGGCAATGCCGGTTGCTCCTCTAAAAACGCAGCTTCCGTGCCTGAACACGAGGAGTTCAGGAGTCGCGGAAGTTCAGGAGAGGGAATCTGCCATTCACCCTCTTTCCTAAAGCCAAAGAGATCTAGTTCAGGAGACGGTGCGCTGGGACAAATGAATTAGCGGACGACGGGGCGGTAATCGAGCGCCAATACTGCAGCATCTCTATCGAGGGGGCGGGCCAGAACTTTCAGGAAAAACCCGATCCGATCTCCTCTGAATCCTGACTAGTCGGGCAGCTGCAGTTCTTTCAATCGCCGGTGCAATGTGCGCCGGCTGATGCCCAGTTTTTTCGCGGCTTCGGTGCGATTGCCGCCGCTTTCGTCCAATGCGCGCATGATCAGTCGAGTTTCGTTATCATGGATATTGACAAGCTCCTGGTTTCGACGTTCGCGCAGAGCGGGACCGCCGAATGCTTTGCGCACCGTGAGGGGGACGTCCTGAACAGTAATTTGATTTCCGGTGGCTAAGGTCACTCCTGAATCAATCGCGCCTTTTAATTCTCGAACGTTGCCTGGCCAGTCATAACGCAGAAGAGCCTCCATAGCTTCCGGAGAGAGCGGCCGAAATGCCTTGCCGTCCCGCTCACAGACTTCTTTCAGAAAAGAGTTTGCGAGCAGCGGAATATCTTCCTTGCGTTCACGGAGAGGCGGGACACGTATCTGGACCACGTTGAGCCGGTAATAGAGGTCTTCTCGAAATTTTCCTTCCGTGACCAGAGCAGCGAGGTCCCGATTTGTCGCCGCGATTAAACGTACATCGGCGTGAATGCTTTGGTTGCCACCGACACGTTCGAAGACTCCAGGGTCGAGCGCACGCAATAGCTTGACTTGGATATTGGAGTCGATTTCGCCGATTTCATCTAGAAAAAGCGTCCCCCCTGCGGCTTGCTCGAACCTGCCGATTCGCCGCTCTGCCGCTCCGGTGAATGCGCCCCGTTCATGACCGAAAAGCTCACTTTCAATCAACTGGGGGGCGAACGCCGCACAGTTAAACGCGACAAAACGCGTCTTGTTGCGGTTGCTGAGATTGTGGATGGCGTGCGCGATCAATTCTTTGCCCGTCCCGCTTTCACCCATGAGCAGAACAGTGGCGCGGCTCGGGGCCACTTGGCGAATAACGTCAAAGATCTCATGCATGGCCCTGGATTCACCGATGAGGTTTTCCAGGCCAAAACGTTTTTCCACCTGTTGCCGGAGATGGACATTTTCCTGCTCCGTCTGGCGTCCCTTAATAGCACGCGCGATCTTGAGCCCGAGTTCGTCGATGTTTATGGGCTTGGTAACAAAGTCATAAGCGCCGCGTTTCATCGCTTCGACGGCAGTGGCAATCGAGCCATAGGCTGTCATCAGCATGCAGATGGGGGGCCGTGGCCGCTGCAGAATCTTTTCGATCAGCGCCATCCCATCATCTCCACCCAGCCTCAGGTCGGTCAGGACTAGGTCAATATGGTCCGTTGAGAGGGCGTTCAGGGCTTCGTCCACGTTGCCCGCCGTGTAGACATCGAACTCATCCTCAAGCGATTGCCTCAGCCCTTCTCTGGTGGGCTTTTCGTCGTCTACGATCAATATCGTACCTCGCATGCTCTTCAAGCGTCCGCCTGATCCTGCAACAATCGAATGCCCTTGTCTCCAAACGGAAGATGGATCGTCACGCGCACGCCTTTCCCTTCGTTGCTCTCGATTTCAATCTCGCCGCCGTGCTCCCGAACGATCCGGCGTACGATGAGCAGACCTAATCCTGAGCCGGATGACTTAGTGGTGAAGTAGGGTTGAAAAAGCCTGCTCATCTGATCCTGTGAAATCCCGCCGCCCGTGTCATTGAAGGAGACAGAGACGTAAAGGTCGCTCTGCCAGGATCGTATATGAAGAATACCGCCGGACTTCATGGCCTGAAACGCATTCTTGATTACATTGAAAAAGGCCTGCTTCATCTGGTCGCGATCGACCTGCAAGCGTGGCAGTGTCGGGTCGAGCTCCAGTTCGACGATGATGTCACGATCGTGAATTTCCGGCCGGAGGAACGTGACAGATTCCTCAACGATCTCGTTCAGATCATGAGTTTCAAAGTTTGGAGTTGAAGGACGTATGGCTCGCAGGAATTGATGGACGATGGAGTCGAGTCGTTGGATTTCGCTTTTGGCGGTGGCGAGCAGTTGGCCAATATCGCTCCGCAGCTCGGAAGGCGCCTTGCGCAATCTTCGTTCAATAAGCTGAAGATGGATGTTCAGGGAGTTGAGTGGATTCCCGATTTCGTGCGCTACACCGGCGGCCAACAGGGTCAACGCGGACAATCGTTCACTCTCGATGGTTTGTTGTGCCATTCGGCGATCCTCGGTCATATCGCGCAATATAATGGCATATCCGACCAAATCCTGGCGCGCGGCATTCGAGTCCTCGACATCTTTGTGCAAATGCAGCGGCGCGACATAAAAATTCAGGAACCTGTGTTGCGGATAAAAGACTTCGATGTCTCGGCTGAGAGAGGTTTCGTTGGATCGAAGTGACAACCAGTCAAGACCGCGAAGTTTTTCTTCCAACGGCCGTCCAAAGGCCTCCTCTGGCTCCGCGCCGAAGAGTTGCGCAGCCGCAGCGTTGATAAATTGGATCCTACCCTGAATATCGGTCACGATTACGCCCTCTTGCAACGCGTCGAAGATGCGCTCCAGAAAACCTTTCTCCCGGGTGAGCCGGACGAGATAGTTTTGCACTTCTTCCGGTTGAACCCGGCGGATTCTCTCGATCAGTTTATCTATGAAACCTGATCTCATCTGGGGATTGTGATCGCCGCGATGCTTTCCAAGGCAGAGTCAAAAAGTTCCGGTGGCACAGGTGTTACCTCGTTTGTCAAGTCCGGGTCAGGCTCCCAGGTTTGAGGCGGGAGCGCTTTTTCGAAGTGACAGGCGATTATGTTGATTTCTCCGGTCCAATGACTGCTCGCGATCCGGAGACGCCGCAACTGGAAGTCGTTTTGGGTGACAACTGCGCCTGCCGTCCAAGCCTCGCACCGCAAGGCCTGCGCAATCCCTGGAACGAGCTGAAAATCGATGGCCCATGTCGGTGTGCCTGGGCCATCCGATGCAGAGACAAATCGCAGAATCTCAAACAGGGCGGGGATCCATATGATTTGCTGATCTTTCAGAGGCAGACGAAAATCTGGAATCCTTCTTTCTTCTTTCGGTTGTCGCCCGGCAGCAACGATACCGGCCAAAATACGATGGGGATAGACCCATACCTTCTGTCCGTTGCGACAAAAGATAAGTCGGTGTTGCGGGTCAAGAGTTTCGATCCGGAGTTTGTCTGGCATCTGCAGAAAGATACGAAGCGGGTGGTCGAGAATTTCTGTGGCGGTCGGCGGACCATCCCGCAAAATGAGATCTGCTTGCATCGCTTTGGTGGTCGCTCTTGAATAAAAAAGCGCTGCATAGGGTTGCAGAACTCGAGCCAGGACATCGTACTTGTTTTGCGCTTTAACTGAGACGGAGGACGCAACGAATAATAATCCGGCTGCAAGGATCGCAGTCAAGAAACGCTGAAAGGCGGTGTTTGGCATGACGGGATACCTGTAAGGCGAAAACCGGGAATCTCAAGGAGGGGCCGGCAACTGATGCTATAGATTGCGTTTACGGTTTCTCGCGCTAAACATACTATGCTGTGCCGGTGTTGACATTTCTGGTAGCAACTCAGTCTGGCGGTTTGGTGTACGCTTTTACGGAAGCGACCTTTGAAGGAAAACTAGTCTTAGGGACTCTTTTTGTGGCATCGATCTTCAGTTGGTCCGTCATGATCACGAAGATCAGCGTCGTACGGTTGGCGAGGGCGCAAAACGACGGGTTTCTGCATCTGTTTCGGTCAGATCGACAGCCGCTAAAGATTTACGAGTCCAAGGTACGTTTTGAGGGCTCTCCGTTATACTCCATTTATCGAGCCGGATGCAAAGAGCTGGCATTTCACCTGTTAGGTTCGATAGAAGTTGATGACACTTTTTGGGCACGTTTGGAAATTGCGGAACGGATTACACCGTCTCAAATGCGAGTGGTGACCACCGCAATGGAGAGAGCGGTTGGTGAATCCGCGTTGCGTCTTGAATCGCAGATGATCTTGCTCGCGACGGCGGTTAGCGGGGCGCCGTTTCTTGGGCTGCTCGGAACGGTGTGGGGAGTGATGGACACGTTCTCCGGAGTGGCGCTTGCCGGTTCAGCAAATTTGCAGGCGATGGCTCCTGGTGTTTCAGGCGCCCTCATCACCACCGTCACCGGATTACTCGTCGCAATACCTGCGATGTTCGGATATAACTTCCTCGTGACGAGTATTCGTTCTTTGATAGTTCAAAATGACAATTTCGCGGCCGAACTCTGCTCGGAGTTCGAGCACAAATACGTTAACCACTCGACCCGACCAATTCTTGTCAATAGATAGCATGCGTCGTTTTTCCGATCGGCACACATTACAAACGCTGACAGAGATCAATGTCACTCCGCTGCTCGATCTTGCTTTCGTGCTGCTGATTATCTTTATCATCACGACTCCATTGATGGAGAACAGCGTCAATCTTTTGGTGCCCACCAGCGGAGAAGCAACTCAGTCAGTCAATCCGTCTCAGGTTCAAACGATCTCGATAGATAAGGATAGTATCATGCGGATCAACAACGAAGTCATTGATCCGGCGGCGCTGGAATCGCGTCTGTTGACGTTGCATGCCGAAAAACCGGAGGCGGCAGTGGTCGTCCGTCCGCACAAGGAACTACCTATTCAGAAATTTATCGAAGTGATGGATATCCTTCAACGAGCCGGAATTTCGAAAGTGGGTATCCTGACACGTCCCGACCAGCCGTGAGGAATGGCAGATTATCGCAGCGAAGTTCCAGAAGGAGGCTACAAGAAAAACTTCGTCGCCATCACGATCATCCATTTCTTCCTGCTCGGTGGACTACTGGTGGCAAGCCGGTTTCAATCGAAGAAGAATGACACAGTTGTTTGGATGAACCCTGGGTCGTTTGGGGGCGCTTCCACGTCCGCGGAGTCCCAGAGCGTCTCTGTTCAGGAACCTGAAACGGCGCCGCGGGAGGAACCGCCTTCGGAGGACCGCCAGCAAGCGCAACCGGAAGCGAGCCAGAAAGAAGAAGCACCCCAGCCGAGCCCTCCGCCCATCCTGCCAACTCCATCTCCGTTCACGCAACAGCCCGAACTCCCGATCTCCACAACTAGTCTGACTTCGACGCCGTCTCCAACTCCGACGCCACGGCCAACGACCGAGCCGACTCCCAAAATAATCCCTAAACCTACTCCGCGGCTTACCCCTAGATCCACGCCTAAGCCGACGTCTAAACCGACCCCCAAGGCGATCCCGGAAGCGACGGCCAAACCGGACCGCGACCATGCTGCGACGCCGAAGCCTTCTCCGAAAGACCAGGATGAGTTGAAAGGGAAGGCGAAAGTGAAACAGAAAGAAAACGCCCAAGGGGAGGAGAAACCGAAGCGTGAAACTTCCCCAAAGCCGAAGCCATCTCAAGCCGAGTCGGAAAAAAAAGCAAAATCGAATGCATCGCCTGAGACAAATGTCCCACAGGGAGTGGCGAGCAAAAACAACAGCCGAGCCGCCGTTGCACCGGGAACGCATTCGCGCAGCGGTAACGGAACAGGGCCTGGTGACACTCGATCAACCGGTTCAGTAGATTCCGGGTTGGCGGCTTACGTCGGAATACTCACGAACCGATTCCAAGCGGCTTGGAACCAGCCGACCAGTGAAATGGCGCTCGGGAAAATGTTGCAGGTGACCGTTCAACTGAAGGTGGAATCGGACGGAACTGTGACCGAGTTCAACATC
>JAFAQT010000095.1 GCA_019246215.1 Verrucomicrobiota bacterium | reverse complement strand
GTGATTCGGGCAATCTCGCTGAGGGCTTCGTGCGTTAGAAAAGCCTGGTGGGCGGTCACAAGCACATTGTGAAACGTGAGTAGCCGCGCCAGTTCATCGTCGTGCAGGATCTCGCCTGAGAGATCTTCGAAGAAAATGCCTTCCTCTTCCTCGTAGACGTCTAGCGCAACGCCGCCGATGTGTCCGCTCTTCAACGCCCTGATGAGAGCCTTGGTATCAATCAGCCGCCCTCTGCTTACGTTGATAAGAAACACTCCGGGTTTCATCAGGGCCAGAGTCTCTTCGTTGATAATGCGATCGGTCTCGGGGGTCAAAGGGGCATGTAATGTGATCAGATCGCTTTCTCTTGCAACCGAGCTCAATCCCACATACTCGATCTGATTTTGAGCGGCCCATTCCTGGTTCGGATAAGGATCAAAAGCCAGAACACGCATTCGAAATCCGCGCAGAATTTCGCCTACGATACGACCCGTTTTGCCTGTACCCAAAATACCAGCAGTTTTTCCGCACAGATCAAAGCCCACCAAACCACTGAGCGAAAAGTTCAGTTCCCTGACCCGGTTGAATGCGCGATGGATTTTACGGTTCAAGGCGAGAATGAGAGCGATCGTATGTTCGGCCACGGCGTGGGGTGAATAGCTAGGCACCCGGCTTATAGCGACCTGCAGATCCTTGGCGGCATCCAGATCGACATTGTTGAATCCCGTACAACGCAAAGCAACCAACCGAACGGCAGTCCCAGCCAGGTGTTCGAGAACCTCGCGGTTGACAACGTCATTAACAAACACGCAGACCGCCTGCGCTCCCTCGGCGGTAGAAGCGGTTTCGGCTTCCAGGCGGAATTCGTGAAAACGCCAATCCAACTCATCTGCGCCGGTTGCGCGCGTGAGATAGTCCCGGTCGTAGGGCTTCGCATCGAATACTGCGACGACAGGTTTGTCGATTTGCATCAAAACGAAGCCTTCTCAGCATCTCAATGAAAGATCAAGATTAATTCGTCCCAACGGGCTGCGACTTTCCAACTGACCCGAGCGACTATACAAGCTGCCGACCTTGCCTTTGTTATTCCGAACCTTAATCACGAAGTGCCTAACAGTCTCGCAGCGGATAGTATTCCTGCCGGTGATCGCTGACGTCGGCAGAACCTCGACCGATACTATTAGTGGGCGAAGACTCACTATCGCCCGGACTAAGGCGTGAACCGCCGCGAGCTTATTGAAACCGCGGCCCGTCAGGATGCAGTCGCCGGAATCCATCGAAAGCCGCGTACTTGTAGGCGTAGCTATAGGTCGGAGTGTTCATCGACACTTCGTCGAACACGCCGAGAGTGCCGCGGAAGTGAATGACCATCTGACCGATCCCGACCAACTCTGATGCAACATCACCAATGCAATGCACACCAATCAACTGCTGATTGTCCTTCCTGAAAAGCAATTTGAGGAGACCACCATGACCAGCGATGGCACCGCGCGGAATTAGCTCGAATTCCGAACGGCCTACCTCGTAATGAATGCCTTGTACCTGGCATTCCTCCTCGGTCAGACCTGCACCGGCGACTTCCGGCATGCCGTAAACAGCCGAAACCGGCGTGGGATCCACTTTTCCTTCGAACGGAACACCCAATGCGTGGCATGCGGCGGCGCGACCCTGTTCCATTGCAATAGATGCGAGAGTGGGGCCGAGCACGTCGCCAGCGGCAAAGATGCCAATCGCCGAGGTGCGGAAATACTCATCGACGACGATTCGGCCAAGGGAATCGGTCTCTACACCTGCGGCGCCCAGGTCCAAACCCTCCGTGTTGGCGGCGCGTCCGGCCGCGAACAGAATCGTGTCTGGTTGGACTTTGGCGCCTGTTGAGAGCGACACTTCGAGGTTGTCGTCTTTCGTGCGGGTGACCGTATCGACCCCGGTACCATGCACTACCGTGAGATCCCACTTGCGAAAAAGCTCGTCCATCCGACGCGAGATCTCACCGTCCATCATGGGTATCAGGCGTTCTCCTGTATGTACCAGCGTAACGCGCGCGCCCAGCGCGTGGCAAATCGTGGCGTACTCCACCCCAACCGGGCCGCCACCGACGATGAGGATGTCTTTCGGTATACGACCCAGAGCCAGAATAGTGTCTGAGTCGCGAACACCAGGGTCGTCGAATGGGATATTTGTCGGGCGCACCGGGCGTGAACCAGAAGCGATCAGTATCGCCTTCGCATGCAGCGTGAGCTCCTGTCCGTCGAACATCCCGACCCGAAGGGTTCGGTCGGGCCCAAGGCGGGCATCGCCCTGGAGATACTCGACATTATGTTTCGCAATGTTGTCGGCAGTCATCCTCTGCAGCAGCTCTGCGACTTCGCGGGTCCGCTTCCTGATTGTGGGCAAAATGACATCCGGCACCGTCGCCAACCGCAAACCATAGATGTCGCGGTCACGGAACCCCGTCAGATAGAGGGCCGCCTCGCGGAGCGTTTTCGTCGGCGCGCCCCCGGTGGTGGTCACCGTCCCGCCGGGCCGGTTCTTCTCGACGATAACCGCACGATGCCCACAGAAGGCGGCCAGTTCCGCCGCACTCTCGCCTGCTGGTCCCGCCCCAATGACGACAAGGTCGTAAGGTTCTGCCATAATTGCTCCGGTCGATAGGATTATTTCAATGAAATCGGTTCCGCGTCACAGACATGTGCCGCCAGGGTGGTCCGAAACGACGATATCAAAAGGAAAGGATGCGGGAATCGGTGATCAGCGTCAAGTATCGAGCCCTTCTCATGGCGTACAGCCCCGAGGTAAAATCGGATTTTGTGGATGAAGAGGTATCCTCCGGACTCAGTCAGTTGTCATGGTTTGCTGGCAAAACGCGTGGAAATTAAGGTCTGAAAAGGGAAGGCGTCGTTGATTTAACTTCACGTTTCGGCCGCCAAAACGATTGCCATTCTGATCCCAAACGCTAGTCGCCCCGTGCTGGCTCCAGAACCTCCTCGCGGGTACGAGGTTCCTTGACCCGAAAACATGTTACGTACAAAGCCGGCAGACAGATCAATGTAAGAACAGTCGCCACCAACAACCCACCCATGATCGCTAAAGCCATGGGTCCCCAGAAAATCGTCCATGCGATTGGGATCATGCCTAACACGGTAGAGATCGCCGTCAGCATAATCGGGCGAAAGCGGGACAGCGCCGCTTGAATCACAGCGTTCCATGCGTCTGTGCCCTCTTTCCGCTCAACCTCGATCTGCTCGATCAGGATCACGACGTTCCGGGCAATCATGCCTGTCAGCGCAAGAACGCCGAGAATGGCCACAAAGCCGAGCGCCCTGTTAAACAGGAGGAGCGCGCCAACCACCCCGATTAGGCCCATCGGCACAACGGCCAGGACCAGAAAAAGACGGCTGAAACTTTGCAATTGTATCATCAGCAACGTGATCATAATAAGAAGCGCCACTGGTACAACAGCGAAGACGGAAGCTTGGGATTTCGTGCTTTCCTCCACAACACCCCCGATCGCGATGTGATAGGAGGGCGGCAAGCTCGAACTCAATTTCTCGATCTCCGGAGCGAGCGAAGCTACCGCTGCTTCGGGCAAATTCCCTGGCGCGACTTCCGCTTGTACTGTCAACGTCGGGACACGATCGCGACGCCAGACCAATGGATATTCCTGCTGAAAATCGAAGGTTGCGAGTTGGCTCAGCGGAACCGTGCGTCCGTTCGGCAGCGGGACCTGCAGGGTGCGCAACGTCGAAAGCGAGACGCGCTCCTCATCGGTAGCTCGTGCAATGACATCGACAAGGTAGATCCCATCCCGAACCGCCGTCACAGGAGTCCCCGACACCACGGAGTTCAACACGCTTGCCACCGCCTGAGAGCTCAGGCCCAGCAGCCGCGCCTGATCTTGATCGACGCGGATTCGAACCAGCCGCGCCGGCTCCATCCAGTCGAAATTCACCTTTCTGATGGCGGAGTTCCTGGCCATGAGTTCAGCGAGTCGCATCGCGACATCCCTTACCTCGTTTAGGTCAGGGCCGCTGACCCGATATTGCACAGGCCACCCCACGGGTGGACCGAGCCCCAAAGTCGAAACCCGGGAAACCGCGCTCGGAAACTTCTCGGCCAGTGCCGCCTCCAGCTTCGCGTGAAGGCGCTCTCTGGCGGGCAAATCCTTCGCTATCACGACCGCCTGAGAAAAAAAATCGTTCTGCAGCTCTACATTGAGCGGCAGATAAAAGCGGATCGCACCTCGCCCCACGTAAGTGCTCCATCGCTCAACGTCCGGATCCCCTTTTAACAGGCCATCGAGCCGGCTGGCCAATTCGTCGCTGGCGTAAATCGAGGCGTTCTGCGGCAACCTCAGATCGACCAAAAGCTCTGAACGGTCCGAGGATGGAAAGAACTGCCGAGGAACGTGTGGCAAAGCCAAAAAAGCGAGAACCAAACCGAGGGCCGTAACCGCGATAGTGAGCCAGCGAGCGCGCATGGCACCGACAAGAAGGCGCCGAAAGAGACGCAGCATCACGTTCGGCTCTCCGGATCTTTTTCCGTTTGGCCTGGTGAGAAGCGCGAATCCCAATAAGGGCCCAAAAATAACGGCGATGAACCACGAGCCAATGAGTGCGATACTTACTACCGCGAAGATAGAAAAAGTATATTCACCCGCCGAGCTTCTCGCGAAACCGATCGGCACGAAGGCGGCCGCGGTCACGAACGATCCTGTTAGCATCGGGAACGCGAGCGTCTCGTAAGCGAAGCTTGCCGCCCGCAGCTTGTTATCCCCTGCCGCTAATCGCGTGGTCATAACGTCGATTGTGGTCATGGCGTCGTCGACCAGCAGGCTCAACGCAATAATGAGGGCACCAAGCGAAATACGCTGGAGGTCGATCCCGGCAATTTGCAGGATGGGGAACTCCAAGGCGAGGGTGAGCGGGATAGAAAGTGCGACTACCGTCCCGGCTCGAATTCCAAGGCTGATAAAGCTAACCGCCATAATGATGGCGATGGCCTGCCAGAGCGACGTCGTGAACTCGCCGATCGCGTGGTCGACCACCTGGGGTTGATCCGCTACCAGCGTCGGCTCGATACCGATGGGGAGATTAGCTGTAACCTCCTGCATGGTCTTCCTGACGTTCTTTCCTAAGCTAAGAATGTCGCCCCCTTCACGCATAGCAATGGCAAGACCAATGGCTGGCTGTCCGTTAACCCGAAACATTGGCTGCGGGGGGTCCGCATAGGTCCGGCGGACTTGCGCTATATCCCGAAGACGGATCAGGCGCCCGTTGGCAACGAAGTTGACCGCCAGAACACTCGCTTCAGAATCAAAGGCGCCGGATACGCGGAGCAGCAGCTTTTCGTCACCGGTCTGAATGGTGCCGGATGGAATGACGATGTTCTGCGCTTGAAGCGCAGAGATCAGGGCGCTTCGGTCAATTCCTAGACCGGCGAGCTGTTTGATCGAGAATTCGACAAAGATCTTCTCGTCCTGAGCGCCGAGAACTTCGATTTTCAAGACGTCCGGCACCTGCAATAGCCGGGAGCGAATCTCCTCAACGTAGTCTCGGAGCTCGCGGTGCGTGAATCCGTCAGCGGTGAAGCCGTAGATGATTCCGTAGGTATCCCCAAACTCGTCGTTAAAGAAGGGACCAACAACGCCGGCTGGCAATGTGTGGCGGATATCGCCGACGCTCTTACGCACGTGGTACCAGATATCGGGCACCTCCTTCGCCCTCGTTGCCTGTTTCAGATTGACGAAGATAGTCGTCATTCCGGCACTGGTATAGCTGCGAACAAAATCCAGGCTCGGCGTTTCCTGAAGCGTACGTTCGAGTCGCTCGGTGACCTGTTGCAAGGTGTCCTCAATGGTCGCGCCCGGCCAGGCAGCCCCGACCACCATTGTCTTAATGACGAAGGGCGGGTCTTCGTCGCGACCAAGTCGGTAGTAGGAGACCAGACCCGCAACGACCGTCGCCACCATCAGATAGATGACGAACGAGCGATGCTTGAGCGCCCATTCCGACAGATTGATCATGATGTCTGTGCCAACAAACGGACCTTCTGACCAGGGTGGAGAGCCTGCACACCGGCTGTGACCACGATGTCACCGGGGTCGAGCCCGTGGGAAACAACAACCGCCCCCGGATCGTAGCGCAAAATATCGATATTTTTCATGGACACCGTCGAGCTCGATGGGTCCACAACCCAGACGGCAGACTGCTGATTGACCTTGGTGAGAGCGGAAGCGGGAATCGTAATAACCGGCGCCGAATTCAGTCGGGCGCTCCCCGTAACAGTCGAGCCGAGCCGCATCGCCGGCGGCGGGTCGGTCAAACCAACCTTGACCTGAAAGGTTCTAGTCACCGGATCCGCCTGTTCTCCGACCTCTCGCACCCGGCCCATTGCCGTGACGCTGGGATCCTCAATCAAATGCACCGTTATCTCCGCCTCAGATGGCGCTGAACGCAGAAGCTGGGCTGGCACATCGAATACCGCATCCCGCCCATCCTGCCGCGCGATTCGAACAATCATTTGCCCCGCCTGCACGACTTCTCCGGGTTCCGCCCCTCTTGCCGTAACCGATCCAGCGGCGTCCGCCTCCAGTTCCGTGAAGCTCAATCGGTCGCTGGCGAGCTTTACCTGGGCTTCCGCGTCATCGACGCGGGCCTGTGCAGTCTGCAGTGCCTCTTGTCCACTATCAAATTCGGCTTTGCTTATCACTCCTCTTTGCTGAAGCCTTCGTTGCCGTTCGAAGTTATTACGCGCCTGGGTTAATTGTCCCTGCGCGGCCGACAAACTGGCTTCCGCTGAACGCAAGCCGTTTCGCTCGTCCTGTGGGTCCAGCCTGGCCAAAACCTGTCCAGCCTTGACCCGGTCACCGACGTTGACTAACCTTTCAATCATCCGGCCCGAAATCCGGAAGCCCAAAGCGGCCTCGTTTTCTGCCTCGATGTGTCCCGTTAACACGATGGTTTCGCTGGCCGGTTCCCTTGCGACAGTTATCGTTCTGACAGGACGCACTTCAGGGGCGTATGCTTCCGCCTCCTTATGGCAGCCCGGCGACCCAGCAATTGCAGCCGCCACGAGCAACATTGTCCCCAAGAACTTTCTGCGTTCTTCTAGGGCGGCGAAAGGGAACGATTTCAATGCTTCCTGAGTGATTAATTTCATCCTTTCGGCCGTGAGCCCTTGTACTGAGATTTTCGAAAAAAATTTGCAGGGGCTTTTTTATGACAACGCGCCGACCGTAAACCGCAACCATAACTCCATTGGCAGGTTTCATGTGGCTGGTCCGCCCGGCTCAGAAGTGATCTAACAGACCGCGCACTGCTCGTGTCAAGCGAATCCACCAGCGAAGACCGTGTCTGGCAACCGGCCACCGCAAGATCAAGGCCCATTTAGGAAGCTGACAAGGACAGGATAGACGATCTGGGTTTGCTGATATTTCTGGGCCGGGATCGATCATGTCGTGTTCGATCTTCATCGTCTTGGAAAGTCCACCGAAGTAAGCTTAAACAGTCGCCGCAAAAATAGTTTCCGTCGGGCGTGGAACGAAAATAACTGCACTAAATTTTCGCTTTTTGGGGCGGGTTCGGGACGATTATCTAAGTCCCTGATCCTGTGGCGGAAGGGGTGGGATTCGAACCCACGGTACGGTTGCCCGTACGCCTGATTTCGAGTCAGGTGCCTTCGACCAACTCAGCCACCCTTCCGTCGCATGGAAATGAGGGAGGGGAGCATATCTTAAATCGGTCCCTTGTCGACGATTTTTAGTTCTGTTCAGGAAAGGGATTTCCACGCTATCCTTCTCGGGACCGGTGCAAACCCGGACAGAATGGACGGAAAGGCAAGCGGAGGCGCTGCGGGACGCTTCGCCTGCGGGTCAATAAACTTTTTCCTTCTCGGGGTCTGGCTTTTTTGGCCCGAGATATTCGTAGTTATCCGACAGCTTGTACATTGCGCATCGGAAAAGGCCGACAAATCTTGGACTCATTGCATCAAACCATTGAGAGGCCTTGAAAAACAGGGTTGCAGCGCTGATCACCCGGCTTAGCGTCAGGATGCCGACAAGCGCATTCAACCAACCGAGAATCGATGCCGGATCGACTTCACACGAGGCCGGGAGCACTGCGACATTACCCCA
>JAFAQT010000080.1 GCA_019246215.1 Verrucomicrobiota bacterium | reverse complement strand
CCTGTCCCCTAAATAAGAGGTATATTGTTGCGATCAAAATGGGCCGTCGGCAAGGCGCGAGGAGGGAGCATATCTGAATCGATACGTGACCGACGAGCAACGCCGCCGCCGGCCCATTTTCATCGCAACCCTCTGGGCCGGGGCCGGCTGGCTGTTTTTCCGCGTTACTCGCTCGACCCGTATGGCTCACATACGGGCGCTTTGCTCGCGCCTTGAAAAACAGCCAACCGACCTCCGGCAATATACCTCTTATTTAGGGGACAGGACACTAGCAGGGTGACGAAAACCGATTTTTCTGCCTGTTGCGTCCAATTCAAATCTGGCCGATGCTCTTGTTTAAGTAATTCGAGACGGGCGCGGTGACGATCCGCAGCATTGAGTCGGCGGCGAAAATCAAATCACGGCCAGGTGTCGTCGGAGAAGACAAACACTTGCCGGCCATCAAAATAGAAGGCGAGCGAGACTCCGCGGTTCCCCGCCATTTTAACCGTTTCCCGAGCGTGACAGCCATGTCCATGCGGGATAACATAAATTTTTTTACTTCGCCGCCTATTAATACAACAAACAATGCAAAACGTAAGAATCGTGGCACGAATTTGTAAGAATCGAAGGCCCACGGAAGTTTTGCCGGTATGCTTGTCGATAAACAGAAACCCGCTCTTCTTTTCGTCCTGACGGGATTGCACCTGATTTCAATCAGGATGGCTTACAATCAATAGTACGACTTTTAGAGCTAGCAGAAAAGGCAGCATGAAGCTACCTCCGTTCGTTTGTATCCAAAGCGCGGAAACGTCGAGGCGTTCAAGATCCGGCGGTCCGCACATCGATGAATACGCCGAGCGCGAAATATCGCAACGTGTCGTCGCTCTCGTTTTCGAGCAGCCTGCGAACTCGGTTGGGTGAGAATTTCAATGTCGGACGATTTTACCTTGCCTGACGTGATTTAGAAAAGAGGATTTCCGAGCACCAACCGCCTCGCGAGCGAAGTTGAAAAGGAGGCCGAGAGAAGCAGCTAGAATGTATTGCGGGTTAGAGCCGCGAGCGCTCGATGGTTTTGGTTCCCAAGTGAGCGTAGCCAATCGCCGATCTCGTTTGAGGTCATCTCGGCAACGAGGCGCTTGCCGAACGATTTCGCGAACCTGGCGAGATGGTTTCACATAACGTCTCTGAATACCGTCAACTTTCAGGGTCTCGAGAGAAATCGGGCCTGCCCTGGGAAGAGAGCTGGCCGATCGTTCGGAGCAGTTCGGTCGCCATTGCAGGAATCCGATGTCCGCTATCCTCTTGCACCTGAACCCTGTGCCTGCGGCTCTTATTCGACTCAGGTGAACCGCCCTGCAAAATTTTATTGGCAACCCGAAAGATATCGTCGATAGTGGCTGTCATTGCTTGGCCCCCCGGTTCCAGACAAGTTGTATCGTTATTTGCTGCGGCATGTATTCCAGCTGTAGCAATACATTCGTACGGCTAAGCTGTCTTCACTAACAATTAATCCGGTACCACTTTTCATCCAACTGCTTTTCTATTGACGAGAAGTGGTTCCTCTTAGAACTAACATGATAAGCCGTATTAAGTTCACAGCGACGAAAGGGGTGAAACTGGGCAAGAGAATTCATTTGTTGTCAGGCATAGCACTGACCGGACTTTTCTATGCTTTCTTTACTCTGGCGATCGCGCGAAGCGCATCCGCAGCCGAACCAAAAACGACTCTGGCGATATCGATCAGAACTCTTTCAAGTCCCTACCAGGTGATGTATAAAGTTGGCGCCGAGGCTTTCGCCAAAAAAGTAGATTTGCCGCTCGATGTCCTGACGACCGAAGCAAACAGCCAAAAAGGGTTGACTGACATTAAGGCGGAAGTGGCTCGCACAGGTGGAAACGTGGCGTTTTTCATCGACCCGAACGACGCGTCCGATGCGTTGCCGATCGCCAAAGCGCTCGAGGCAGCGGGCGTATATTTCGTGACCTGGTGGAGCAAGCCTTCCGAGGTGAAGGCTTGGGATTATCCTCACTGGGTTGCGCACATCTCATTTGATGGACTCGCGGCTGGAACTTATACCGCAACTGAGCTTCTCAGGACCTTCAAGACTCCTGGGCAGGGCAAGATTATCGCGTTACAGGGGCGACTCGGCGACACTCCAAATGCCGAGCGTTGGGAAGGGTTGCACCAAGTGTTAGCAAAGAATCCTGAAGTCAAGTTACTGCAATGGGAATCTGCGCAGTGGGACCGGACTCAGGCTTATAACGACACAAAGGCAATGTTGGTTGCGCATCCTGATATTGACGGTGTCTGGACTGCCAACGATGACATGGCCATGGGCGCCATACAAGCTCTGAAAGACGCAGGGCTCGCCGGCAAGGTCCTTGTTACCGGATGCGACGGAATTCCTGAGATGTTCGACGCGATCAAAGGCGGCCTTGCGGCAGCCACGATTTTGAATGACGGAAAATACCAGGCACAGCTGGGTCTTGCCATGGCGCTCGCCGCGAAAGAGGGGAAGCTGGACGTGAAATCCCTGCCGCACAAAAATCGTCAATTCGAGATTCCGGCCGTGAATGTTAATCGCGACAACGTCAACCAAGTCGTGCATGATTATCTCGACACCACTCCAACGTATGATTTGAGCAACTTCTTCGCTCAGTGGTCGACGGCGATCCCATGAACTGATACACCGATTGCTGAGAGAAAGGAATGAGCGCACTTGGGGAAGCACGGAGAATGATTCATAATTTCTCTCATCTGGCCGATTTCTCTACATCTCTGTGGTAAGACAGAGACCCTCTGTGCTCTTCTCCGTGCCCTGCATTCTTTTATTGGACGCAGGGTCGCTTGATTTCGGTTATTGCAGATCGATGCCGTGATAAAGCTTAGCCTCCACAATCATGCCTAATGACGTGCCGTCGAAATCCCGTATCAATGAAGTTGGCTGGCTCTCGAAATCCGCGGCGAAAGCGGGACTTTGGATTCGTCGAAGCGGGATCGGTGGCCAGCTCCTTTCTCTTGTTATCGTCACAGGAAGTTTTGCCATAGGAACCAGCGGAAGATATCTTTCCGCAGCGAATCTTCAGGTTATTCTGAGGCTCGCATCGATTCCGGCGATCATTGCAACCGGGCTTCACCAGGTAGTTGTGTTAGGCGGAATCGATCTTTCGGTCGAGGGAGTCGTTGCGCTGTGCGTCGTTTTTGTCGGCTTTCTTGCTCGCAACCGGTTCAATACCAACGATGTCGGATTGTGGATCGTTCCCATCACGGTCGGTTTCGGCGGGCTCGCCGGAATCATCAACGGCCTGCTCAATACGAAGCTGAGAATACCGTCCTTTATCATTACGCTAGGGATGAGCTGGGTCCTTTGGGGATTCGCGGTGTTTGTGAGCAAGGGACAGACCATTCCGTTGCTTAAAAATCCGTTGAGCGGAATCGTGAATGGTAATCTGCTTGGAATTCCTGACCTAGCGCTGATTGCATTTGGCTTGATTATTGTCATTCAGATTATCCAGGACCGGACGCGATTTGGTCGTTATCTATACGCGATTGGAGGCGATGAGGTTCTGGCTGCGCAGGCGGGCGTCAAGGTCGAGAAAATTAAGATAGCCGTCTTCGGGATAGCCGGACTGTTTTACGGTCTCTCGGCTTTGTTCCTAGCAATACAACTGGAGAGCGCGCAGGCGATAACTGGCAATAATCTCCTTTTTCCGGCGGTGACCGCAGTCGCAGTTGGCGGAGTTGCACTGACGGGCGGAATTGGGGGCGCTAAAAATGCCGCGCTCGGTGCGCTGATCGTTACGGCGCTCAACGACGGTCTGATCCTCCTCAATGTCAATCCATATGCACAGGAAGCGGTGAACGGCTTTGTTCTGGTGACGGCGGTTGCGTTGACCATCGACAGAAGAAAGCTTGGCTTCATCAAATAAGGGGCAGGATGATTTCTGGAGACTCAGCGGCATGAAGGCAAAAAAACCTGTGCTGGAGCTGCGGCGAGTTACGAAGTCCTATCCGGGCGCGCTCGCATTGGACGCAGTGAATTTCACTGTCTGGGAGAGTGAAATAGTTGGGCTGATCGGCGAGAACGGCGCCGGCAAGTCGACTCTGATGAAGATTCTCATCGGACTCATCCAGCCCGACGCTGGCCAATATGAGCTGCGCGGTAATCCGGTAACGTTGCGAGATCCAGCAAACGCCGCGAGACATGGAGTCGGCATGGTCTTTCAGGAGGGTTCGCTTGTTCCGAATCTCTCCATTATGGAAAATCTCTTTCTTTCGCACGAGATCGGGTTTCGGCGGTTTGGATTCCTTTCGCGACGCGCCATGCGAGAAACGGCCACTTCGGTGCTTTCTCTGGTCAAGGTAACGTCGGACCTAGATACCCCGATCGCGGACACTACACCCGCAGTTCGGCAGATGGTGGAGATTGCGCGACTGATGTGGCTTTCGCGGCTGTATCGTCAAGAGAATCCAGTCCTGATCCTGGACGAACCGACGACCGTTTTGACAGAGGGCGAGAGAAAAACCCTTTTCACGATTCTTACAGAAATCAAGCGCCAGGCGTCGATCATTTTGATCTCTCATCGGCTGCAAGAAATAGTGGGGAACTCGGATCGCATCGTGATCCTGAAGGACGGAAGAAACGTGACAGAATTCGAAGCCGAACATGCGAATATTGCCGAGATCGAGAACAGGATGGTTGGCCACACGTTCGCAGCGGAGCGGTACAGGGAAAACGAGCAGATTGAGCCAATGAACGAAATCGCGCTTGAGGTCCGAAACCTGAGCAAGCGCGGGGTATTTGAGCCGATCACTTTTTCGCTCAGGAAAGGCGAGATTGTCAGCCTCGTTGGGCTAGTCGGATCCGGCAAAGAGGCCGTGTGCGGATGTATCACGGGCCTTGAAAAGCCGGACAGCGGGACCATATCGCTCCACCGCAAGAAGTTGGCCTTGGGCTCTCCGAGTGAAACCGTTCGCGCCGGAATTGGTCATATTCCCATAGATCGACGAAGCGAGGGCTTGGCTCTTGGGATGACTGTGGCCGATAACGTGAATCTGCTGGTGCTTGACAAGCTCAAAGCCGCAGGGCTTATCAACCCTCCGCTCGAAAAGAAAAATGCGCTCCGCATGATCGAGGAGTGCCGAATCAAGACACCCTCTTTTTCGGCCATTTGCGCCAACCTGAGCGGTGGAAATCAACAGAAAACTGTCATTGCCAAATGGCTCTCTTCGAAGATCCAGCTGCTAGTGCTTGACCATCCAACTCGCGGTGTTGACGTGGGGGCAAAGGAGGAGATTTATAGATTGATCCGCAATCTCGCGCGCGACGGGATCAGCATGATCATCATGTGCGACACTCTTGAAGAGGACATTGGTCTTTGCAATCGAATGCTTGTCATGAAAGATGGGCGCCTGGTCAGCGAGATGTCTTGTTCGCTGGCGAGAAAGCCAAACCCCAGCGACATCATTGCTCTGATCGTGTGAAGCCGAAATCGACGAGAACGGAGAAGTGACGTGGCAGAGATCAAGGAAGAAGAGGGTCCGTCGATAACAGAAAAGAGGATAACCACGCATCGCAAGAGGGAACGGATACCGGCGATCTATTTTGCAATCACGCTTCTTGTCGTAATGGTTGTGCTGTTCACCATCGGCAACAGGAATTTCCTCTCGGCGTATAATGTAAATACAATCACCAGCTATTCCGCTATCCTGCTCGTGGTCGGATTGGGCCAGATGAGCACCATCCTGATCGGCGGAATAGATCTCTCGGTCGGAGGCTTGATGTCGTTTGTTTCGGTGGTGCTGGTCATTGCATTGAAGACGATAGGGGCCTGGGCGTTTCCGCTTTGTCTTTCGGTTGGATTGATGGCGGGCTACATCAACGGGACTATCCTTACCCGCATCAAGATTCCCTCGTTCATCGCGACATTGGGCACTGGAGGAATCCTGACCAGCCTTGCTTTGCTGGTGTCGCCCTTGCCAGTGGTTGTCCCAGCCTCTTCCTATGGATTGCTCGACATTGTCAATGGCACACTGATCGGGATGCCCAATCTTCTACTATTGACGCTTGTTATATTTATATTTTTCTACGTCATCCTCGGGTTCACCACAGCCGGCCGGAACATTTACTACACCGGAAGCAACATCAAAATGTCCTGGATGTCTGGGATTGATATCCGTAGAACTCGTAATTTTGCGTTTATGCTATCGGGTTTAGGAGCAGCAATCGCTGCCATGATGCAAACCTGCAGTCAATTTGGGGGCGACCCGACTATGGGGAAGGTTTATATTCTCCAATCGATTGCGGCAGTCGTTGTGGGCGGGACCGCGCTCACAGGAGGAACCGGTGGCGCCGTCAATACCCTGATTGGGGCCTTGATCCTGGGCGTCATGGAAAACGGGATGAACGTCGTAGGAGTCGATGCATACTTTCAGCAGAGTATCCTAGGAATTGTTATCATCGTAAGCGTTGCGCTAACGTTCGATAGAAGCAAAACGGCGATGATCAAATGACCGGCGTGTCGCCGACGGCCGAGTTATTGGTTACCTCTTATACTCGCTTTGCCGGAGCGACCGTGCCCGAGGTAAAGTTCGTGCATTAGACGATTGTCGCGCAGTTCAGCAATTACACCGGAGGCGACGATATCGCCGTGCTGCAAGAGGTAACCTCTGTCAGCAACTGCCAACGCCAGTCCGGCATTCTGTTCAACCAGGAGGACAGCCGCTGAAAACTTCGCGCGCACATCCATAATTACGGCGCGGACATCTTTGATGAGCAAAGGGGATAGTCCGAGCGAAGGCTCATCGAGCAGAAGGATTCGTGGACGGGCCATTAATCCCCGCGCAATGGCCAGCATCTGCTGTTGTCCACCGCTGAGGTTACTCCCTTTGGCTCCCCGTTTTGTCGCTAAAACGTGAAAATAGGACTCCATGAGTCTAATGTCCTCCTCGACGGCGTCGCGATCCTTGCGGCAGTATGCGCCGAGACGAAGATTTTCCTGGACTGTCAGATCGGGAAAAATGTGCCTTCCTTCGGGTACCATAACCACTCCCAGGGCGGCCATCTGTGCCGCAGGTCTTCCTGTAACCTTTTTCCCATCAAATCGGATGACCCCGTTCCTTGGTCGTAACAACCCTGAAATGGCGCGCAGCAAGGTCGATTTACCCGCCCCATTTGGACCGAGTATTGTGACGATTTCGTGCTGATGCACCGTCAGCGACACATCCCGATTGACTACAACTGGGCCGTAAGCCGTTCTCAGATGCTCGACCTCTAACGGCATCATATTTCGCCCCCGAGATAAACTTCCGCGACCTTCGGGTCATTAAGTACGAGGTCAGGTGGTCCCTCCGCAATCTTGGTACCGAAATTCAGAACCACAAGGCGTTCGCACAGAGTTCCCATCAAATACATGTCGTGATCGATAAGGCAAATGCCTATCCCTAATTTTGGGAATTGGAGGATCAACTGAGATAGTTCGGAGGTTTCGCTGTCATTTAACCCTGCGGCGGGCTCGTCCAGGAGCAGAAGGATCGGATTTGCTCCTAATGCCACAGCTACCCCGAGCCGACGGAGATTTCCGAACGGCATTGAACCAGCCAAGGCGTCCTCAAGGCCCCTAAGACCGACGAAATCGAGAATCTCTTCCGGTGAGCTCCATTTTTGTTTCGACCCGTGCTCGCGCCTGCGTCCGTGTTCGCAGGCGATGCGTACATTTTCCCTCACTGAGAGGCCCGGATAAGACATCGCTTGCTGAAAGGTCCGCACCAATCCTGCTCTCGCTATCCTGTACGCTGATTTGCCAGTAATATCCTTGCCTTGCCAGGTGACCCGTCCAGCCGTCGGCTTGTGTACGCCTGCCACGACATTGAACAAGGTCGTTTTACCGGATCCGTTCGGTCCGATAATGCCGACGATTTTGTCCGACTCAATCGAAATATCGACTCCCGCCAGAGCGATCACTCCTCCAAATTCTTTGCGAAGCCCAGCAATCTCAAGCGCCGCCATGGTGCCTGCTCTCCCGCTACTGCTGGCGTTTGGACATGAGCCATCGGTATGCGCCGAACAGACCGGCGCTGACGCCTCCAGGAAGGAGCAAGATTACAATGAGCAGCCCCACTCCATACGCGATTCTCGAATCGATCGGATCAAGTCTCATGATCTCGGGAAGGAAATTCACGATAATCGCTCCCACAAGCGGTCCATAAATCAGGCGCGCACCTCCCAGCATGACCATCAACGCGAGATAGAGACTGGGAAAAGGTCCGTACAAAGCGGGTGAAATATGGTGCAGATAATACGCTTGCAGGATCCCGGCCACTCCTGCCAAAGCGCCGCTGACCATGAGCACTCCAATTTTATGCAAGTTCGCATTGATGCCCACAGCCCGCGCAAGGGGTTCGTTTTCGCGGATCGCATTCAGAGTCCGGCCATAGGAGGAATTTATAATCAAATAAATCACCACAACACAGATAAATAGCGCCAGAATGACCAGGTAATAAGCGTTTCGAAGCTGATCGAAATTGATTTCGAATATCCGGTCAATCGATCCCACATCCAATCCTGTTGCGCCGCCGGTGAAAGCTCCGCCGTTGGTCAGAGCGATATTCAGCAGAGCGCAGAAGCAAAACGTAATGATAATGTAATGCTGTCCACTCACTCGCAGCGATGGCAGACCAACAAGGCCCGCGATAAAGGCGGAGAGCAGGATCGAAAAGGGCAGCGCCACCCAGAAGCCTGCGCCGACATTTCCGGAAAGAATTGCTGCGGTATAAGCACCAACTCCAATGAAGGCAGCGTGCCCGACAGACATGATGCCCGCCTGGCCAAATTGAAGCCCGAGCCCGTAAAGAGCGATCGCAGTGATTCCAGTCGTGATCGCGAGGGACAAATATCGGTAGCCTGGATTTAGCCACGGAAAAATGACAAGGAACAACCCAATTGCAACCGCTGCGACGATTTTTTCCTTCGAGGAATTTTCAGCCGAGGCTGCCATGCACGTTTATCTCTTCGGAGCGGCTGATCAGGTGGAACGCGGTCCGAGTGTCCCGCCGAACAATCCTTGCGGACGGACGATTAGAATCGCTATCATGACAACAAGCGAGTAGGCATCCGTCCATTCCGGAAATCCGTACCCTGCGCTCAGGCCGTCCACCAGGCCCAGAAGCAGCCCGCCGCCAACGGCGCCTCCGACATTGCCGAGTCCGCCAATCAGGGAGACGGCAAACCCTCGGATTATCACTACGCTTCCGGTAAAAGGCGTGATCGGGAACAAGGCTATCATCAATGCTCCCCCGAGCCCAGCCAGGACGCTCCCATAGACAAAAACACCGGTGACATAACGCCTGACAGGTATGCCCATGAGCGCCGCAGTATCCTGGTCGGCAATACTCGCTCGTAAGGCCATCCCGTAGCGGCTCCGAGAGATTCCGAAATAAGTGATGGCGACTACGACAGCGGTCAGCGCAACGACCACCCCGCGCATGGCGATGATATCGACACCTCCGATTACCCACACTTTCCCGATCGGGTCGGGAATGGTCTTTTGGACTTCGTTGAAAATGCGAATCACTACGTGCTGCAGAATCACGCTCATGCCGATCGACATGATGAATCCGTTCATTGGCCGTTCCAAGGTGAATCGGAACAGGCCGCGTTCTGCAATAAACCCGAGAGCGCCAACGAGGATCATCGCGCCTAAAAGCGCTGCGAAGAAATTCAACCCCGAGGTGACTAAGAACCAAGTGATCATTCCACCTACCATCAGGAATTCTCCATGGGCGAAGTTGACGATACCCGCCAGTCCAAAGATGAGCGTTATCCCGATTCCAATCAGTATCGTGACGCTCGCAACCGAAAGACTGTTCACCAGTTGCTGAATGAATATTTCCATCTTTGGCACTCTCGACAAGCTCGCAAGATCACAACTTCAGAGACGGGTCAGTCGCTACAACCCCTGTGGTCCCGGATCCTAGCTGCATCATTCGGAGTTTAGCCTCCAGAATCACCCGCCGGCGGAGCTGGGGGAGGCTGCTCCACGGTGCAATTAAACTGATCGGATGTGTTTGGCTTGACCAGGCAAACTTCGGTCGCAAAAGTTACCTGATGATGCGGATTAAACGTCAGCGGAACAGGCGAAACCACGCCCTGGTAGCTCATCTTCAAAAGTGCATCGACAACCGCATCGGGTTTGTCAATCGATCCAACTTGCTCCAATGCCTTTGCATACATGAAAAAGTAGTCATAATAGAGCAATGACACCGATGATTGGGGACCCTTCGATGCACCCAGGTCGAAATACTTTTTGAAATAGTCCTGGACCGCCGGGTAAGGCGAAGAGCCCCAGCAAACCGGCACGCAGCTCATCGTTACCGGCTTGTCAGATCTCAGTTGCCGCTGCTGGTAAATACCAGGATCAACGCCAAATAGAAAATAGGCCGGGGAGACGTCCAGCTTCAACGCTTGAGGGAAAGCAGTCAACGTTGAATCACCGTTATACCAGAAATGGACGATATCAGGGTTCATTCCCTTAACGCGTGTCAAAAGAGGAGAGAAGTCCGTGGTGTCCGGGGGATATTTGACCAGATCCACTGTCTGTCCTTCGGCCTCAAGCGCTTTGACGTAATGGGAAGAGAGATATTGACCGGTCGCATCGTTGCCTACAAAAACAACTGAGTGCTTCGGAGCATGGGCTAACAGAGGTGTCAGGAGCGACAATACCCCTTTGGCGGTGCTCCCGCTACGTTGCCATTCCTGAGGTTCGGATTGAAATGTATAATGTAGCCAACCTCCAGGGGCGACCGATTTATCGTCCAGGACAGCTCCCAACGAACTGTTCCCAGAAAACTGGATTACTTTCGCAGGTCCAGTAATCTTGGCCATCGAGACCGAGAAATCATGGGTCTCGGTGCCCCAGATCGCCTTGACGCCGACGTCGTTTACCAATTCACGGGCAGCTGCAATCGTCACGTTTACGTCGGTGCGGTTATCTCGAATGTAGAGATTAATCTTATAAGTTTTGTCGCCCACCTTTACACCCCCGCCGTCATTAATCTGCTGCGAGGCGAGCTTCGCAGCCGCTACGATCGTATTACCCGCAGAAACAAACGATCCGGATTCCGCCGCAACAACGCCGATCTTGAGTTCCTCGTCCGCCGCCCGGGACAGTTGAGCCAGCAGTCCAGTAAGCGCGGCTGTCATTAAGAGCGCACCAAATTTTAAGTTTTTCATGGGGGATACCTTCACTTGGGGGGTCGATGTGATGGTGTTTTTGTTTATTGTAGGATGTCCGAACTGTCAATACTGATCCGGAGTTTGTTCAGGCACCTACGGCACTGTATCAGTTATATCGGAAGCGCGGCCGCAGCAATTTTCGGCTCAGGCAAGGAGTCGAAGGAGGAGCGTTTCCGATGTGATGCCTGACGACTGGGCGACTCAGCATGAGCCGAAAAGTGCTCCGGCCCGAAGGGTTGAGCCGGCGCGGGCACATCGGCTACGTTGCTCGTCGGTCACCTAGGCTAGGACTCGAGCTATGCTCCCTCCGCGCGACTTGCCACTGGACCCGCGGCGGCTCAACCGCGCTTCCGGTATAAGTGATACAATGCACTAGACTAGCATCCTCTCATAAGTGGAAGGAATACCGTCGGCTTCAAAAAGGTTCGGATGCTAGGGGTAAGTGAGGAGCATATCCGCTGCGATATGTGACGAACGAGCAAAGACCCAGACGAACCCCTTTCAAGCCAACCCGGAGGGGCGCTGGCGCTTTGGCCGATTTTCTGCGTTGCTCGCTTCTCATCTACGATCTAAGTATGCTCGTCGCTCGCGTCTCGAAAATCGGCCAAAGCGCCGACGGCGGTATGCCTCCCACTATGAGATGATGCACTAACGCGTCGTCTCCTGAAGTGGCGTTTTTCTAGTTTCGGTATCGATCTTTGATGCCTTTGCGGCAGGCCGGGCCGCGACGTTTCGCTCAGCGGCGGCGAATCATCATAACCGCAATTGACCGTCCTATCATCACGCGATTGCGGTTGTTACGGTCAATTGTAACGTTAGGACCATATTACGTGTCTAACACTCTCTCGCGCTTGGGAAGCTCACCCGTTAGGGGACTGCCAGCCTTCTGGCCTCGTTCTTCTCCTTACTCCAAGTTGGCTTTAGATGTTAGAGAATAAGACTCGCAACTCGGAATTGTCGGGCTGCCCCGTGCACTGTTCTTTTGGACGGACGCTTCGAACCTGAGAGATCACTTAAGTCCGCTCCTGACTGTTGGTTGGTAGCCCGATAATTCATTGAAAAGAAAATGTGGTCTCTCGGCCCGCTGCCTGAAGAATGCGATGAGAATAGATCGACACGAGGGAGATCAGCCCCAGAAATTCTCCGGAAGTCCCGGCAAACTGAGCCTCTTGAAACCAAAACGGTCCAGGTATTTCTCACAGATGGATCGTGAAAAGTCGCGTCGCCGAAGCGCTGCGTCTCATTGCCTGCACCAGTCACGACAGGTTCGAGTGCACTGCCATGCCGGTTGGGCAAACTAATTCGTGACGTGGGATAAGCGGATGCGTTCCAGTTTACCGCGTTCCAGCGCGGCCTTCAATTCTGCCGTCCGTATCGGCTTGCTCAAGTAATCGTCCATACCCGCTGCTAGGCACTTTTCGCGGTCGCCGTGCATGGCATGCGCTGTCACGGCAATGATATAAAGAGGCGCCTTCCAAGGACAGGGCCGCTCGGGAACTTGCTCCCACTGGCGGATTGCCTGTGTGGCCCCATACCCGTCCATTTCAGACATCTCGCAGTCCATCAGAATCACGTCATACGGCAGAAGCTTCAACGCAGCCAAAACCTCGAACCCGCTCGCGACCGCATCGGCGCGGTGCCCCAGTTTCCGTAACTGGCCCAAAGCTACTTTCTGATTGATGACGTTGTCTTCGGCCACCAGAATGCGTACGTTCCCAAGCGGCGAACGGGGCTCCGAGATCACGGCGGGCCCGCGAGGAATGGCCGGCACAGGCACGGTGCTTTCGGCCCCGGCCCGAGCCAGTGCGCGGACCAGGCAATCAAACAGCCGCGATTGTTTGACCGGCTTGACCAGATAGGCTTCTATCCCGGCCGCTTGTAGTTCCGCCGGGCGGAAGGTTCGCCCGAAGGAAGTCAAAATGACTAATCTCGTGCTGGCGATCGTGGCGTCCGCTTTCACCGCACGGGCTAGGGTCCAGCCATCCATGTCCAGCATCTGCACATCCAAGAGCGCCAGGTCGTACGGCTGGCCGGCCCCGGCCGCCGTCCGCAACATCGCTAGGGCTTCCGCGCCGGAGGCGGCACTGCCTGCCTGCACCTGCCACCCCCGAAGTTGGTGGCACAGGATGCGTCGATTGGTGGCGTTGTCATCGACAGCCAGTACGCGGGCGTCGAGGAAATGGCGATGGAGGTCTTCAAAAACCCCATCGTTGCCAGCCTGCTTTTCCAGTTGCACCGCAAACCAGAAGGCGGAGCCTTTGCCGGGTTCGCTTTCCACGCCGATTTCGCCCTCCATCAAGGTCACTAACTCCTTCGCTATGGCCAAGCCCAACCCGGTGCCACCAAATCGGCGTGTGGTCGATCCATCGGCTTGGCAAAAAGCTTGAAACAGCCGCTCTTGAACTTTGGGGGAGATGCCTATGCCGCTGTCTTCCACCCGAACGCGTACCCGCGCATGCGTCTGGGTCTCATGGTCTTTGGAAACGCGCACGACGATCGCTCCGTGCTCCGTGAATTTGATGGCGTTCCCGAGCAGGTTCGTCAGGATCTGTCGCAAACGCCCGGGGTCGCCGCGCAAGCGGAGGGGCACATCCGGCGCGATCGCGCTGGCCAGCTCAAGGCCTTTGGCGTGGGCGCCTTCGGCCAGCAGCTCCACCGTGCTTTCGACCGTCTCAGTCAGCTCAAAGTCGAGCTGCTCAAACCTTAGTTTGCCGGCTTCGATTTTGGAAAAATCCAGGATATCATTGAGGATGGTCAGCAGGGCGTCCGCACTTGAGCGAATGATCTCAGCAAACCCACGCTGCGCCGGGTCGAGGTCGCCGTCTAGCAGCAGGCCGGTCATGCCGAGAACGCCGTTCATGGGCGTGCGGATCTCGTGGCTCATGCGGGCCAGGAATTCGCTCTTGGTGAGATTGGCTGCTTCGGCGGCCAACTTGGCAGTCTTCAGCTCCTGCTCGGCCAGTTTGCGCACGGTGATATCACTGAAAACCATCACGGCGCCGAAAATGGCACCATTCTCATCGCGGAGGGGGGTGCTGACGTACTCCACCGGAAAACTGGTCCCGTCTTTTCGCCAAAACACTTCATCGCTGCTCCGGTGGGGAATGCCATCCCGAAGCACGGCGTAGATGGGGCATTCGCGTTGAGGGTAAGGTGCACCGCAGGCCTTCGTATGATGGATCATGCGGTGTGCCTGCTTGCCGACTAACGCCCCTGCTTCCCATCCGAGCATTTTGAACGAAGCGGGGTTCTCGAAGGTGATGCGCCCGTCAAGGTCCAGTGTGTGAATGCCCTGGCCGATGGCATTGAGGGCCAATTCATGCTGGCGATGACGTTGATCGAAAACTTTTTCGGACCGCGCGCGTTCGGCGAGAGCGTGAGTAAGTTGCCGCACCTCGAGCGGGTCGAACGGCTTCTTGAGAATCAAAAATCGGCTACTATAGCCCAGACGTTCCTGAATGTCCTCCCATGACGGATCAGAGAACGCGGTACAGAGGACGATTAGCAGAGTGCCGTGCGCTTGCCAAAGGTGATGAATGGTCTCAAGACCATCCCAGCCACTGGAAAGATGCGCGTCGACGTAAGCCATGCAATACGGCCGCCCTGCACGGAGCGCGGAGCGCAATTTATCCAGACCTTCCTGTCCGCTCAAGGCGTACTCGAGTTCGAATCGTTGTGCATCGAGCCGGGATGGTGACCGACCTAGCGATGCCGAAGGCTCTTCGTGGAGTGGTTGGGCAGTGGCAAGTTCCAGACGCAGCATATCCCGAAAATCCTCCTGAACCGCCGGGTTATCGTCGATGAGGAGAATTCTACTGGTGAAAACGGCGTCAGGATTCATGCGATAAACGGCACGTGAGCAACGGTGGTGTGGAGGGAAAGCCTTCTGAGGAAACGGCAGGGCGAAATGTGCAGGGGGGCGCGCCCCGTTCGCCCGCCGGGTGCCGGCTGGAGGTCGTGTTGCGCATCCAGCTTTGGTGCAAGAAGCAGTACACGGTCGGGAAGCTTTCCATATTTATTAATTCTATAGTATTGTCCATAGGTATCCGCGTTGCAAGGGCTATCGGGAGACGGCCGCCCTGGCGTCACTCCAGCGGTGTTTTTCAGCAGGTTGGAGCGCACCGTTTTACTCGAAAAGCCTGATTCCAGAGACGTGACCGAAAGCTCCAGATCTGTCGCAGAATGTATGAAAAACCCAGTCATCCTCTCAGACTCACCACCGAAGGCCTCCATGCCACTCCTGGAATATATATTAAATATAATAAATATTATTTTTATTTGCGAACCATCCTTTTGGTGTCCAAAGTGGTCCATGTGGCTACGAACCCTTCTCCGAGGACGACAGTCCCTCTCCACCGAAACTGCGCAATGAACTTTGAACGAGCAAAAATCACTGT
>JAFAQT010000173.1 GCA_019246215.1 Verrucomicrobiota bacterium | reverse complement strand
GGCCATGCGCAGTGAACTCTCGTCAGGCTAGAAGGCCATGCTACACTGGTCGCCGATCCTGACCATTCAGTCCTTAAGCCTAAAATCCGCAGTTGCTACTCGGGCCCTCGAAAAGCGGGTGGATTCGGCACAGGATAAGGTGTTCAGCTACATGCTATTATGGTATCCCTGCCGACATCTCCGAAGTTGAGGCTAGTGCTCAAAAAAAGGCGGCCGATTTGCCTCGTGTTCTGCGCTTCAACTTCGGGATTTGGGTTAAACTGGATTTCTAGGTCGGCGGGTGTCTTCTGGTTGAAAAGGCCGTTGAAACAATTCTCCCGATCCACAGAGCCCAGCTCTTCAGTTATATGAAACTGCTCACAGCACCGATCGGATGATTAATCAACTTTCACGCTGTGACCCTAAAGGAAGGAATCTACCGAATAATACTGCCAGGTGCCCCATCCTAATCCCCTTCCTTTCCTTTGCTTGCTTCTGTCTGAATCCTCTTCGTTTGCTTCGGTGTTCTCTTCTAACCTTCTGCGATTTCGTGCTCGATCAAGTCGGCGTAGCTCTGTCGCCGGCGGACTATCTTTGCTTCGGAACCTGAAACTAGGACCTCGGCCGGAAGAGGTCTCGAGTTGTAATTGGACGCCATGGTAAACCCGTAAGCGCCAGCACTCATGAGCGCTAGTAAATCCCCGGGTTCAATTCGCACAAGATCACGGTCCATCGCAAAGAAATCACCGCTTTCGCAGACCGGACCAACCACGTCTACTTTAGTCAGCGGTTGATCCCTGGACTCCCGAAGCGGAACGACCTCGTGATATCCCTGATACAACGCTGGGCGGATCAGGTCGTTCATGCCAGCATCCACGATGACAAACGTTTTCGCCGGTGTTTTTTTGACATAGAGAACACGAGTCAAAAGTACACCCGCGTTTCCAACGAGAAACCTTCCCGGCTCAAGCAGCACCCGTAACGAGAGACTCTTCAGGAGGGGGATCGTCGCTCCGGTATATTCCTGGATGGTCAGTGAATGACGGGATTGGTCCTCTTTCCACCAGATTTTGTCTCCGCTCTCCAGTGAACCCCGGTAAACAATGCCGATCCCGCCTCCGATGCTGAAAAACTCGATCCCGCAATCAGACTTCAATTGCCGGACAAGCGGAACCATTTTTTCGATTGCCTGAACAAACGGTTTGATCTCAGTGATCTGTGATCCGATGTGCATTTGAACTCCGCGAATCCTGACATTGCTCATCTTCTGCGCGCGGTCGTAGACCTCAGCTACGCGATCGATGGCGATGCCGAATTTGTTCTCCGTTTTACCGGTGCTGATGTATTTGTGAGTGCTCGCAGAGACGTCCGGATTTACCCGAATGGCAATCGGAGCACGCTTGTTCAACGATCTGGCAATCTCGTCTATCGCGCTCAATTCCTGTTCGGATTCGATATTGAAGCTGAGTACCTCGCACCGCAAGGCGTACTCGATCTCTTCCCGGCTTTTGCCGACGCCAGCGTAGGTGCACTTTGTTGGATTCCCTCCAGCCTTGATGACCCGATAAAGTTCACCTCCGGAAACAATGTCAAAACCCGCGCCTTGATCGGCGAGAAGACGAATGACAGACAGATTCGAATTGGCTTTGACAGCGTAGCAGATTTCGTGATGAAGCTCGTGCAATGCCCGGTCGAGCCGCTGATAATGGTCCACAATGGTATGCGAACTGTAGACATAAAGGGGTGTGCCATACCGCTCTGCGGCTTTGTCGAGAGGATAAGATTCGCAGGTCAGTTTTCCTCGCTGGTAGTGAAACGAGTGCATGGCTAACCGGTCACTCCTGTTTGATGCTCGCAAGCTGTGACTGTATTGACCATTAGCATTGCGACAGTCATCGGGCCTACTCCTCCGGGTACCGGTGTAATGGCTCTGGCTTTGGACGCAGTTTCCTCAAACGCTACGTCGCCGGTGATTCGATATCCTTTTTCCGAGGATTCACCCTCCACGCGGTTGACCCCGACATCGATGACGACCGCCCCTTCCTTCACGAATTCGCCACGTACAAATTCAGGCTTGCCGATCGCGGCTACGAGAATGTCGGCGGTCCGGCAGACGTTCGCCAGATCTCGACTGCGGGAGTGCGCAACCGTAACTGTGGCGTCCCCCCCTTTTCCTTTCCGCATTAAGAGGAGCGCCAGCGGTTTGCCGACCAACATACTGCGGCCAATGATCACAACCTGCGCGCCACTGGTTTCGATGCCGCTATCCAGGAGAAGACGTTGGCATCCGAGAGGCGTGCACGGTACAAGTGCGGTCGGATCACCGATGGCCAGCTTTCCGACATTCATCGGATGAAAACCGTCGACGTCTTTCGCCGGATCGATCGCGACCACGATTCTTTCTTCATCGATGTGCGGAGGCGGCGGAGACTGCACCAAGATTCCATGAATCGCCGGGTCGGCGTTCAACTCGCCTACAATCTTCAAGAGTTCGGACTGAGAGGTTTCTTTTCCGAGATCAATCTTCCGGGAGAAGAATCCAAGGTTCTTGGATATCCGATCTTTGGTTCGGGTATAAGCGATAGAGGCTGGATCGTCGCCGACCAGTACTACGGCTAATCCTGGGGTGATCCCGCGTTCTTTTAAACGGTTGATCTTCACCCGGGTCTGCTCGTTTATCCGTTCCGCAAGCGCCTTGCCATCGATTAAATTCATTCGGAGCCCGGATTTTGAACCTCGGTTTTTGTCGATGTGAGGAGAGTAAGTCAGCGAATCATCAGACAACGAGGGATCCGAAAAACGAGCACGTGAGCTCGGTCCAGCTTACTGCAGCCACTCTGTATGAAAGACTCCCGGCTTGTCGACTCGTTCGTAAGTATGAGCGCCGAAGTAATCGCGCTGCGCCTGAAGCAGGTTTGCTGGCAAACGCTCCTGCCGATAGCTGTCAAAGTAGGCAAGGGACGCTCCAAAGGCCGGCGCAGCCACACCGGCTTGAATCGCAATCGATATCGCGTGACGCCAGTTCGCCTGAGTTTCTTTCAGGATGGCGCTGAAGAATGGATCGAGCATCAGGTTCTCCATTTGTGGATTCCGGTCGAATGCTTCCTTGATCCGGTTCAGGAATTTCGCGCGAATAATGCAGCCTCCTCGCCAAATCGTTGCGATATCGCCGAAATTCAAGTTCCAGTTGAACTGTTTGCTGGCTGCGGCGAACAGAGTGAATCCCTGGGCATAGGACATGATTTTTGAGGCGTATAAAGCGTCTCGAACTGCATCGATAAGTTTTTGGCGATCGCCGTCGTATTTGAAAGGAGACGGAGCTGGAAGTATTTTCGACGCCCGAACGCGTTGCTCCTTCATCGAGGAGAGTACGCGCGCCTCCACTGCGGCGTTGATTGTCGATACCACCACTCCTTGTTCGATGGCCGATAGGAGCGTCCACTTACCGGTCCCTTTCTGTCCTGCCTTATCGAGGATGACATCGACCAGTGGCTTGTCTGTTTCGGAATCTTTTCTGCGGAAAATGTTCGCTGTGATTTCAATCAGAAAGCTGTCGAGATCCCCCTTGTTCCAGGTATCGAAAACCTCATGCAATTCGTCTGCGCCCAACCCGAGCACGTCGTGCAGGATGGCGTACGCCTCGCAAATGAGTTGCATGTCGCCGTACTCGATGCCGTTATGCACCATTTTCACGTAATGGCCCGCGCCTCCCGAACCCATGTACCGACAGCAAGGCTCTCCGTCTACCTGCGCGGCGATTTTTCGAAAAATCGGCGACACGATTTCCCAAGCTTCCTTTGTCCCTCCCGGCATTAGGGAAGGGCCCTTCAGCGCGCCCTCTTCACCGCCCGAGACCCCAATCCCCATGAAGTTTAACCCTTTTGCGGACAAGGCCTCTTCGCGACGCTCGGTATCGGTGTACAAGGAATTTCCGCCATCGATCACAACGTCGCCTTTATCTAGATGGGGCAACAATTGATCAATCACCGCGTCGACCGCCGAGCCGGCTTTCACCATGATCATCATTTTGCGGGGCTTGCCCAGGCTTTCGACAAACTCTTCAATGGAACGGGTGGGCGATATGCGTTTTCCGGCACCGCGCTTTGCAGCAAACTTCTCCGTCACCTCCGTTGTGCGGTTATAAACCGAAACGGAGAACCCTTTGCTCTCCATATTGAGGACGAGATTTTCGCCCATGACAGCGAGGCCGATTAGTCCGATATCTGAAGGATTCATGAGTTGGGGATCGAAGGTTAAAGTAGCTGTAGGATGTTACGAAGTATCTAACATCCAGGGAGGTTGGCAATGCAGTTTTGTGACATCAGGATAACTAAACAAAGTCTGGATACGGCGGACCTGCGCTTTGCCCCAACCGAAGGCGCCGTGGTCGATTTCTTCGGCGTAGTTCGAACAATCGAGAACGAACGCCTGATTGATGGGATCGAGTACGAAGCTTTTGTAACGATGGCGGAGCGTCAACTGGCTCTGATTGCCAATGAGGCCAAGGACCGGTACGTATTGGCGTCGGTGATTATTCATCATCGCATCGGATTTGTACCAGCGGGAGAAGCTTCTTTGTTTGTGCGGGTTACCGCGCGCCATCGTCTCGCCGCGTTCGAGGGAAGCAGCCAGATTATCGAGCGCCTGAAACAAGCTGTTCCAATCTGGAAACACCCTGTCTACGCGAGCGTTCAGGTCGCATGAATCTTCCCAACCGGCTGACCATTCTGCGCCTGGTTTTGACTCTGCCGTTTGTGGCTGCGCTCAGTCTTCAATTTCCAGGCGCTAAATTGTTGGCACTGCTTTTGTTCATTGCCAGCAGCGCTACAGATTATGCTGACGGGTATATCGCTCGAAAGTTCCACCTGATCACTGATTTCGGGAAATTGATGGATCCGCTCGTCGACAAGATCATGACGATGTCCGCTTTTATCTGCCTGACTTCGCTTGGGAGCGTCCCCGCCTGGGCAGTAATCGTGATTGTGAGCCGTGAGTTCCTGATCACTGGACTTCGTCTGGTCGCCGCGGCGCGCGGAAAGGTGCTTCAGGCCGAGCGACTAGGAAAACTCAAAACGGTCTCCCAAATAGTGACTATCCTCTATTGCCTGGCGGTGGTGGCGATCATCAGCCAGTCGGGGGCGTTGGTTAGTCCGGCGACTGTTGCTTCGCTCAACAGGGTAGGAATGATTCTGGTCTTTCTAACGGTCGGCTTGACTCTTTGGTCGGGCATTTCATACTTCGCGAAGAACTGGGACCTTCTCAGCGACTTGTAGCATTACAACGCAGCAGTGCTTCCAGCCGCTCCCCCGATGGTCTCGTTCTCCCATTCTTTTGCGGCCGAAAAAACGCGTGCCTCAACTAAATTAAAATCTTCGATGGGCGCTTGCTCGGATCACGTTCCCTCTAGTGTACCGTCTCCTAAATCCCTTGAGTTTGGTTGCGTCCAAAATGGTCCGCCGGCAAGGCGGTCCGAGCCGGACTGGCGTTAAAGGGCGCATATCTGAATGGATACCTAACCGACGAGCAACGCCGCCGCCGGCCCATTTTCAACGCCACCCTCTGGGCGGTGTCCAGTTGGCTGTTTTTCGGCGTTGCTCGGTCCTTACATATCGATCTAGATATGCTCGTCGCTCGCGCCTTGAAAAACAGCCAATTTGGCCTACGGCGAAACTTAAGGGGTTTAGGAGACGGTACACTAGCTGCAATGGGCAAAGATCAAAACGAGAACGAGGATCGACGACGAGATCGATCGGGGGGAGCGGGACGGGATCGAAGCGTGTGCTTTGAGCGACACTGACAGCTTCCTCGACAACTATTCGGCAAGGTACTTCATCGCCGCGGTAACTCCGCAAGGATGGTGAGGAACCCCAAAACGGGCTAACCCCATCTCAATGCCGCACAAGGTTCCGCATAACATCAAATCGTTGAGATCGCCGAGATGGCCGATGCGGAATACGCGTCCGGCAAATTTTCCGAGCCCA
>JAFAQT010000157.1 GCA_019246215.1 Verrucomicrobiota bacterium | reverse complement strand
GAGGACGATGAGACAAAAGAGGTATCCGGAACGATCGGCCAAGCCGACACTCTTGAGCAATGCGATGGGCTCATCGAATACGATACGCAGTTCCATAGCTCTCATGGAAGAACGGTTGTCAACGCCGAAGCGGCCGAGATATGTGGCAACTGTGATGGCGAAGGAATGATTTCAACGGGGAACGATGGGAGGGTCATCTGTGAAGCCTGCAGTGGACACCTTGGTCCGATTTCGACTCTGAGGTTCGCCAGGTAGCAGCACCACTGCCGGCCACATCGGGAACTGTTGGAAATCGTGAGTGTGTAGGTCTTTGTTGCCATACTCCGCCGCGGCCACGTGGAATGATATGTACGAGCTGGGTCGCGGCTTCTCGCAGAAGAAGGAGCACGGCTTGTGCTCACCGCGCGTCGCCACGAGCACCTCGATCAACTGAAGCAAGAAGCGAAAGATCTTGGGTTGGGGGCGAAGCGGTGTACTGCGCGACGACGCTTCGCCCGAGTTGAATTTGCGCAGGCCTTTGATGAAGAACTTCGCACCCAGGAAATTAAGATTGGCGTCATCTGCCCCGGCGTGGAGTCAAGAACGAGTTTGCTCCCGGGCGAGGGCGAACCCAGGAAGGTGTCAGCCAATCCAACATGTTGGACCCGGAACATGTACATGGCGGCACTCCTGCAGCCATGTGACCAGTCGCCCCGATCGCAAATTATTGAGATCCAGATGCGTACGACGGCGGAATCTCATGCCTGAGGACCCGAAAAGCGTTTTTCCGAGTTGGAACAACCGTAATCTGGCGGTCGCGCGAATAGAACGCGTTAGTTTTCCAAATTATGTCCCAAGTTAAAGTCTGGCTCGGCAATCCGTATCCCCTGGGCGCCACCTGGCGGGGGAACGGCGTCAACTTTGCACTTTATTCCGAACATGCGACTGCAGTCGACCTTTGCCTATTCGATTCGATTGAATCCCCACAGGAACAGGTGCGTATCCGAATGACGGAACAATCGGATGAGGTCTGGCATGTTTTCTTCCCGATACCACCCCAGGACAGCTCTACGGATATCGGGTGGAAGGTCCCTACGAGCCGGAAAAAGGCGCCAGGTTCAATTCTTCGAAGCTTCTTCTCGACCCATACAGCAAAGCAATTGCCGGCACACTCGACTGGGCGAACGAGATGTTCGGATACAAGGTAGGCGGCCCCAAGGAGGATCTGGAGCGCGACTACCGCGATGATGCATTTGGGGTTCCCAAGGCGGTTGTGATCGATCCTACGTTCGATTGGGGCAACGATCGTGCGCCCGAGCGCCCTCTTCATGAAACGGTGGTCTATGAGGTGCACGTAAGGGGCTTCTCAAAACGTTGTCCGCACATCCCTGAGAAGATTCGAGGAACTTACGCGGCTCTTGGCAGTTCCTGGGCTATAGATTACTTCAAGAATCTTGGAATCACCGCGGTGGAACTCTTGCCGGTCCACCAATTCGTCAATGACAAGATTTTGGTGGATCGCGGCTTGCGCAACTATTGGGGTTACAACAGTATCGGTTACTTTGCTCCAGACTGCCGCTACAGCTCCAGCGGGGTGGGTGGCGCCCAGGTGCAGGAATTCAAGACAATGGTGAGAAACCTGCATGGGGCCGGCATCGAAGTGATCCTGGACGTTGTCTATAACCACACCGCGGAAGGCAACCATATGGGGCCTACGTTAAGTTTCAGGGGCATCGAAAACTACAATTACTACCGCCTCGTTCCGGACAATCCCCGCTATTACGTGGACTACACGGGCACAGGCAATACCCTCAATGTGATGCATGCCCGATCATTGCAACTGATCATGGACAGTTTGCGCTACTGGGTGACGGAGATGCACGTCGATGGCTTCCGGTTTGACCTTGCCGCTACTCTCGCTCGAGAGCTCCACGCGGTGAGCAAACTTTCCGCGTTTTTCGATATCATTCACCAGGACCCGGTGCTTTCGCAGATTAAGCTGATCGCCGAGCCTTGGGATGTTGGAGAAGGGGGTTACCAGGTCGGCAATTTCCCTGTGCTTTGGGCGGAGTGGAACGGCAGGTACCGCGACTCGGTACGCCGATATTGGAAGGGTGACGAAGGGCTTGCGGGGGAGATCGCATATCGGCTTACCGGCTCTCCTGATCTGTATCAGTGGAACGGGAAGCGCCCGCAGGCCAGCATCAATTTCGTGACCTCGCATGACGGCTACACCTTGGCTGACCTTGTCTCGTACAACGATAAACATAACGAGGCAAACGGGGAGAATAATCAGGACGGTGACAATAACAACAGGTCGTGGAATTGCGGGGCGGAAGGACCTACCAAAGACGAGAAAGTCAACGCGCTCCGGCGGCGACAGCAACGCAATTTTTTGTGCACGCTGTTTCTTTCTCAAGGCGTTCCCATGCTTTGCGGCGGCGACGAGTGCGGGCGCACCCAACAGGGAAATAACAACGCTTACTGTCAGGACAACGAGATCTCCTGGACAAATTGGGAATGGGACAAGAACGCGGAGCAACTGCACCAGTTCAGCGTGAAGTTAATTCGTTTACGTCACGAGCATCCGATCTTTCGCCGCCCGAAGTTCTTTCAGGGACGAAAGATCCGGGGTTCGGAAATCAAGGACATCATGTGGTTTAATCCTGGGGGCATCGAGATGGAAGATGAAGAATGGAACACCGCCTTTGTCCGCACATTGGGAGTAATGCTGAGCGGCGATACGATCGATGTGCGCGACTTTTATTGCCGCACGATCCAGGACGATACTTTCCTGATGCTCCTCAATGCGCATTACGAGCCCGTAGAATTCCTTCTTCCTGGCAAGGAAGAAGTGCGCTGGGAACTCATCCTTAACACGGTGCTTGAAGAGGGGTTTTTGGAAGATCCCAAAATCTTCGCTTCCTCCGAAGAATACGAGATCGGCGACCGCTCCTTTTCTTTACTCCGTTTAAGGGTGGGCGAGAAGTCGCATGCGCGTGCAGCCTCCTGGAAAAAGCGCGAACAGCAACTCGGCATATCCGGCGCTGCGATGGGATCGAAGCAACCTTAGGAGATTTTTCACGATCATTCTGCCGACAGATCGCCGAAGTATTCGACCCGGGTATTCATTCTTTAGCGGCGCCGCGCCAGGAGTTGGCGATTTTGGAAGGCGCGAGCAACGCCCCAAAATCGCCAAGGCTGCGACGCCCCCGGAAGGTTGAGCTGAAAATGAGCCAACGGCTGCGTCGCTCGCCGGTCACGTATCCATTCAGATACGCTCCCCGCTACCGCCAGTCCGGCTCGGACCGTCTTGTCGGCGGCTCATTTTGAGCTCAACGCGGCGAAACCAGCCTCGGACTTCGTGCAATAGATTGTTCGCGTTTCCGGGTTGCGCCGGTCTGCGAAACCACTCATAACCTAACGAATGTTTTCGCACGTCGTGATTTTTTGGACCGTTCCTTCCGACCCCAACGCTACGGATCAAGTAGTCGCTAACGCGAGGAAATACCTCCCTTCCATTCCGGGCATTCTGAGTTTCCACGTCGGCAGGATGTCGCAAAGCCATCGCAGCGTCGTTGAGCAGAGTTATCAGGTCGGACTGAACATTCAGTTTGAGACCAAGCAGGCGCAGGATATTTATCAGGACCATCCGCAACACTTGGAGTTCGTGGAAAAGGGGAAGGGGCTTTGGACCAAGGTGGTCGTTTACGACTTCGAATAGGACCGCTGGACGCCGTGGGTCAGCCTGAGAGCAGGTTATGGAACAATCGATCCGCAACGAAATACCCGGAACCGTGAAGGAAATAATCTCCGACAAGGTGATAAGTGAGGTTGTCCTGGAAACGGCCATCGGCGAAATGGCCGCAATCATCACCACCCGCTCGCTGCAGGCCATGGGACTGAAGGTAGGCGACCAGGCCGTCGCTCTGGTCAAGGCCACGAATGTCGCACTGCGTCGTCAGGGCTAGCAGCGCCCCCTATCTGGACTGAGACGCGCCCAGCAAGCAACACGAAAAACAGCCAACTAGTGCACCAAGTCCGAGGCTGGTTTGCGGCGCTGAGCTCAAAATGCGCCGACGGCGTGCGTGCTCGTCGGTCAGATAAAGACTTAGATATGCCGCCCTTTTTCCGTCAGTTCGGCTCGGACCGCCTTGTCGCCGGGCCATTTTGAGCGCAAAAAACGACATCACCATTATAGGCGAGAAAGTACACTGACGCGTTTGCACCTCTGAAAGTTCTCCCCCGAGGAGGGCGAGACGTAGTCTGCGGTTTTACCTCTCATCGGCGGTCCAGTTGTTTTCTTCGAACAGTGAAAAATGTCCAAGTTATAGTTTATGGCCTGGGGCTGGCCGGAATTGCGTTGCTGATCGTTCTCCTTGTTCGTGAGGGTGCCGGAGAAGTTGGTCTGGCGATCGCCCGGGTCGGCTGGGGTTTGCTCGGTTTAGCGCTTTACCATTTTGCGCAGACGTTAAGCGATTCGATTGGCTGGCTGCTACTGATCCCGAAAGAAAACAGGATACGATTGATCCGCAGCTTCTTCCTTCATTGGATGGGTGAGTCAATCAATAATCTGCTGCCGACAGCCCGAGTTGGCGGAGATATCGCCGTCGCGCGAATCGCTGCCATGTGGGGCATGCCGCTGAGAGTTGCGAGCGCGGCAATCATTGTCGATGTGACGATTGGGATCGTCACGAAAGTCTGTTATTTCATCACAGCTTGCATTCTGCTTATCGTCTCGACAGGTCGAACAGATTTAACGCGTCCTGCGCTTTTTGCGGTGGTGACCGGGACCTTGGCCGTCACAGGATTCTATGCGGTGCAGCGGGCGGGCATTTTCAGATGGAGCGCGGTGTTAGCATCTCGCCTGGCTAGGTCCCCTGCTTGGGGTTCCCTTGTGCAAAGCGGCGAAGCGCTTGATCAGGCCATTCGGCTTCTTTACTCGAGGCGAGGAGGGGTAGCTGGATCTGCTCTATGTTGGATATCGTCTTGGATCATTGCTTCAGGTGAAGTTTGGATCGCGCTTCGGGCACTTGGGCTGCGATCGAGCTTCGCCTCAGCGGTGATATTGGAAACCGCATCGCTCACTATACGAGGTGCGGCGTTTCTGGTGCCAGGAGCGGTGGGGGTGCAGGAGGGCGGCTATATCCTGCTCGGAAATCTGCTCGGCATTTCCGGCGAAATGGCGTTGGCACTGTCACTGCTGCGGCGCGCACGGGAATTAGCGACAGGAATTCCGGGCCTGATCATCTGGCAATTGGTAGAGGCTGGTCACGTCTGGAGGGCTCGGTAACCTGCGTCTCACAATCCTTTGAGTTGGACGCAACCTCAGCTCGCCGGACCGACGAATTACATATGACCCGGCTTCGGGTGGCGGTATGGGTAGTGCCGCCCACCGGTGGCCAACAACAAAGCGCATTCGCAGCAGATCCGCAGCCTTGCGGTAATGAAAGCTGCGCTCCCGCTCACCTGCAGATGACGCAACTCGGGCGTCACTCACTTCCGAAAATCGGTATCATCTCGGGTTGCAAACCGCGTATCGCAGCCGCACTGCAATATCGATGTCGCGGAACCCTGAGGCGCAGGGTCCCCCGGACGGTATCCAGCCGTCTGCGGCGGAAGTCTTTTATCGGTCGCAGCCTGTCACAGGTGAGACATTTTCGCCTTTGTTCACAATGCTTCGTGAGCGGACCCCATGTTTTCCCTTCCAGAGGCCCTAAGGTAGCGAAGCTCAAGGCACCATTCACTTTGCCGAAAAATCGACATTCGCTACGTTGAGGCCCATTATGAAAACCTTCGAAAACAAGACTGTCCTTATTACTGGAGGTAACTCGGGCATCGGCAAAGCCGCTGTCCAGGCGTTTGCCAAAGAAGGCGCGAATGTGGTCATCTCCGGCCGCCGCGTTGCGGAGGGAGAGAAGCTGGCCAAGGAGATTACTTCGGCTGGTGGAAGCGCCTTGTTCGTGCGAACTGATGTCGCTCGAGAGGATGACATCGTCGCGCTCGTTGAAAAGACCGTGGGCACCTTCGGCGCACTGCACATCGCGTTCAATAACGCTGGGACCGAGGGCCAGTTCGGCCTGCTCACCACTGAGCAGACGGTCCAGCATTACGATCAGGTCTGCGACGTCAACATTCGCGGCGTGTTGCTATCGATGAAGCACGAGATCCCCGCGATGCTCCGGTCCGGTGGTGGTGCCATCGTAAATAACTCTTCCGTCG
>JAFAQT010000149.1 GCA_019246215.1 Verrucomicrobiota bacterium | reverse complement strand
TCGATTTACTGTTTCAGCGATGACTTGAACCCATTCAGCGAGCGAGTGCCTGAAAGTACCGAAACCCAAGAAGCACGCCACTCGCGCCGCTCAATCGGGAGTTCGTAAGGACTCGCCTGCCGCCTAGGTTTCTCGCTTTCGATTATTGCGCTGAAGTTTGATGTCAGGCAAGCTGAGGCGTGTCTGACCATCCACGATCCGCTTTGGAGTTGTTGCCGAACATTGTCGAGGCAGGTAGTCAGGTACCGCGGCCTTTAATCAGTTTGATCGTTCCTGTCTGGAACGATGAGGAGCGCGTTCGTAATCTCGTGAGCGGTTTAAGAGTCACTCCTGAACTTGCTGAATGGGTCGTGGCCGCGGTTCAGCCCGGGCCAATCCTTTGCGAGTTGAACCGTCAGGGTCTTGTCCGTCTGATTTCCTGCGACGAACCGTCGCGCGGAAGACAAATGAACGCCGGAGCCGCCGAAGCTCGCGGGACGCTATTGTGCTTTCACCACGCGGATTCTGAATTGGGTCCCGAGCACCTGAAAGCATTGGAACTTACGGCAAGGAACGATGCCATCTTGGGCGGGGCATTCTACCGTCACTTTGACGATCGGCGCACCTCTATGGTGTTATGGGAAAGTCTGGTTCGACGCATCAATTCGTTCGCTGGACCGCTTTTCGGCGACCAATCCATCTTCGTTAGAGCATCCATTTTTGAAAGGTTGGGCGGCTTCGCCGACATGCCCCTGATGGAAGACATCGAATTCTCCCGCAGGCTCCGGCGGCTGGGTGGTATTGTGCTGCTGGATCCCCCGCTCTGGTCATCGCCACGGCGCTTCCGCCGCCTGGGTAATTGGCGTACGACACTGCTTAGCCTTACCTTCGTCGGACTCTTCTACCTTGGGGTCGATCCTAACAGGCTGCATAGATGGTACTATGACAATTTTCGGGGGTCGACAGATCACGACATAGGCGTCGATCCTGAATCCCGGAGGGTACACAGCGAATAGAATTCCCGCCATTAAGTTGCACAGATGTTAACCAGACAGAAGATTGATCCCTCAGTCAATCAGCTTTTCTCACGGACCCTCGCTGATCACAAGTTGTCTTGCCATCGCGGCCGAACAGATATCCTTCAGCTTAATCTGGGCAAGGTTTGCAACCTCACCTGCGCCCATTGTCACGTAAACGCAGGCCCGAAGCGGCGGGAGATCATCACCCGGGAGACGATCGACCGGATCATCGGGTGGCTGGCGGGCACCGAAATTCAGACCGTCGACCTAACCGGGGGCGCGCCCGAGATGATGCCTGACTTCCGGTATTTGGTCGAACAGCTCCGAAAAATGCCTCACGTTGAAACAATCATTGACCGCTGTAATCTCACAATCCTCCTTGAATCAGGCTATGAATGGCTAGCCGATTTTCTTTTACTCCATCGCGTGAAAATCGTCGCCTCGATGCCGTGTTACGAGCTCAAAAACGTCGATGCCCAACGGGGCAATGGCGTCTTCAATTCCAGCGTACACGCCCTTCAACTCCTGAATCGCCTCGGCTACGGGCGCACGGCTGACCTTCCTCTCGACCTCGTGTACAATCCCAATGGCGACTTTCTCCCGCCCGATCAAACAGAACTTGAGGCAGACTACAAGCGTGAGCTGAAGAAGCGCTTCGATATCGATTTCCACCGACTCTACGCTATAACCAATATGCCGATAGGACGCTTCGCCTCGTGGCTAAAACATAGTGGAAAGCTGGACGCTTACATGCAACTGCTGGTACAAGCGTTCAATCCCGCCTCGGTCGCCGGCCTGATGTGCCGAAATACCCTGAGTGTCGGGTGGCGAGGCGAAGTCTATGACTGCGACTTCAACCAACAGCTCGAGATGGGGTGGAAAAATGGGGCCCCGCCCTTCCTTTGGGACCTCGATCCCGAACGGCTCGACGGCCGCCAGATTGCGATTGACAACCACTGCTTCGGCTGCACCGCCGGCGCCGGCTCATCCTGCGCCGGTGCGCTCGTATAGACCGCTTCGAGATGAAGAGCCTTCCGACGCCGGTCATTGCTGTTGCAGTTTTTGCGCTGCTGTTCGTCTTTGAACGCTTTTTTCCGCTACGTAAAGCGACGCGATCGCTCCTAACCCGGCTTTTCGCGAATCTCGCACTCTCGGTATTCGCTTTCGTTGCGGCTGTGTGCTTTCTCCAGCCTGCCGTAGAATCGGCTTTGCGATGGTCTGCAGGCAAGCCATTTGGATTTGTTCATCTTCTTGCGCTCCCGTCGCCGATTTCATTCGTGCTTAGCTTTTTGTTAATGGACCTAACTTTCTATTATTGGCACCTGGCGAATCATCGGGCACCATTTCTCTGGCGCTTCCACAATGTCCACCACATCGACCCGGATCTGGATGTTTCCACGGCGTTTCGCTTCCATTTCGGCGAGATCGCGCTCTCAACTGGTTTCAGCCTCCTTCAAGTGAGTCTCATCGGCCCATCGGCGTGGGCATTTACGGTTTATCAGCTAGTTTTTCAGGCTGAGGTGCTCTTTCACCACAGCAACATACGTCTGCCGGTGGGTGCTGAACGCTTTCTGAACAAATTGCTCGTCACCCCGCGCATGCATGGGATTCACCACTCACAAATCCAAAGGGAAAACAACTCGAACTTCGGCACGGTGTTTCCGTGGTGGGACCGACTCCATCGCACGCTGGGGGTCAACATCCCGCAAGACGAGATCGTAATCGGCGTCCCCGGCTATACCCTGCGTGAGGATAACAGTTTCTGGAACTCCCTAACTATGCCATTCCGCAAACAGCGCGACTACTGGCGCCGGCCTGACGGCGCTCTGGTGGAGCGCCAAAACTTGCCCCTTGATAAAGATGCCGCGCGGCTTGCGAAGTGAAATGGACATGATTATTTCAGCCCGAGCATGCCTGAATTCTCTCCCCGTAGACTTAAGGAATCAGAAAGCCGCCGAACAGTACCGTGACGCCCTCCAATTGTCGTGAATTCCTTGAACTGTGAGGATGCAGCCAACACCAGTCTTCGTTTCGTCGTGCTTTGTACGTCTTTGAGCCAACGGGTAAGCGGGTGATGATTCAGCCAATTCTGGAGGCCAACACCATCTCGCTCTCGTTCGACTCTTTCAAATTTCGCTTCAAAATTGAAGTCAGCTCATCTGGGCTCGTCACTTTGGTTGCTGCTACGGGACGAAAATTCATTCAGGAGTCTTCGGTTTATTTGCCTTCGTCTTTTGTTTTACCGCCTACAGGCACGCGCTTTTCAGATTTCCGTGGCAGATAATAAATTTGTTCTCTTCGGGAGACTTTGCCCTGCGTCTGACCTAAAGCGATACTTGAGAAATGCCGGCTCGGGAGCATACTCGCAGTCGTACTTTCACCGGTCCAATCAGTTTATTGATCGTGGTATTATCGGATTTGGTTCTCCCGTTCGGAGGACAATGGGTCCGCCGATCAGCAAATATTCCGTGAGTCATGGTAACGCTACAAAACCTCAGGGATATAGTGCTTGCAACGCGAGTTGCCTTTGTACGTTGCAAGCCCGCTCGGGCGGCGGCTACATGCAATAATGGGTCGGTTATCTGCAACATTATGCATTTTTCTATGGTTGCTTACAGCGCACGCCGAAAACTTATTATTGATCAAAGATTCGGAAGCAATTCAATATGCCGGCAGGAGGGTTGAGGTGTGGGGATTTGTGGTCTCTGTGACGACCAGTCCACTCGGCACCTCTTTCATAAATTTCGAGCACGAATATCCAAATCAGACCTTTGCTGGGTTTATTGCAGCAGGCTCTAAAATGGCGGACGATCAAAGGCTTCCCATGCTGCAGGGAAAAATTATTCGTATTGCAGGCACAATTGAGATTGTTGACGGGAAGCCGGAGATCAAAGTCATTTCCCCAGATCAAATAAAAGGGGGACCATCCCCATAGTGCACCATCTCCTGAATACTTTGACTTCTTTGCTCCTGCTTCTGACTCCGATAGCTTTTACAGGTATGATGGTGGGCGGTGCAAGGACCGCGTCCAAGGGCGGACCATCTCACCAACCCGGCGAGACAAACAAGAGGTGACCTCTTGCCCAGTGCCAATGCCAGTACGAGCTCTGAGGTGGTGGCTCCAGGGAAAAGAGCACCGAAAAATAACTTCGAGACAGGCGATGAACGTTAACCGCAACTCAAGCCCGAAACAAATCAGGTGCAGGCGAACGCTGCTTCGTGGTCTGCGGCACAGTCACAAGCGCCGGGATCCGATCAAAGATTCGCTATCTAAGGCACCGGACAGCCGTGCGCTCTAGTGTACCATCTCCTAAATCCCTTAAGTTTCACCGTAGGCCAGTTGGCTGTTTTTCAAGGCGCGAGCGACGAGCATATCTAGAAACGATATGTAAGGAGCGAGCAAGGCGTACTGCGGCCAGGGACAGC
>JAFAQT010000307.1 GCA_019246215.1 Verrucomicrobiota bacterium | reverse complement strand
TCGCCGGCGAGTTCGGTGGCAGTGACGGCTTCCGGTGCGAGTTTCTTAAGCGAATTCTTTTGCTCCGGGGTAGCTGGCGCGTCGATGCGGGTGTAATAGGGCGTGCCGAACTTGGCAGTTAGTTCATTGTAGTGCACGCCTGGATCCTTGCCAGTGCGCGCCGTAATTTCCGCGGCAAGCAGGCCAAGGATTAGCCCATCCTTATCTGTGGTCCAAACCGAGCCGTCACGTTTCAGAAAACTCGCTCCCGCGCTTTCCTCGCCGCCAAAACAACAAGACCCTTCGAACAGGCCTGGAGTAAACCATTTGAAGCCTACTGGAACCTCCCAGAGTTTGCGCTCGAGGCTGGCAACGACGCGATCGATCAAGCAACTGCTGACGAGTGTTTTACCAACAAGCGCCGTCACCGGCCACTGGGGACGATTCGTGAGGAGAAAACGAATGGCGACTGCGAGGTAGTGATTGGGATTTAGGAGGCCGGAAGAAGGGGTGACAATTCCGTGCCTGTCAGCATCGGGATCGTTGCCGAATGCGATGTCGAAACGATCCTTAAGCTGGACAAGACCTGCCATCGCCCAGGGGCTCGAGCAATCCATCCGGATTTTGCCATCCCGGTCGACGGTCATGAACCCGAAGGTCGGATCCACTTTCGGGTTCACAATCGTGATACCGATTCCGTAGCGTTCCGCAATGGGTTGCCAATAGTCCACAGCTGCGCCTCCAAGCGGGTCGACGCCGATCTTCACGCCCGCTGCGCGGATAGAGTCCAGGTCGATCACATTGGCAAGGTCTTCCACGTAGGCTGTGACATAGTCGTGGGCGTGTGTGGTCGAGGCCTTGAGGGCGGCCTCGAACTCAATACGGTGAACGTCTTTATTGTCGCCGCGCAGCAGTTCGTTTGCGCGATTCTGAATCCAATCGGTAACTTCAGTGTCGGCCGGTCCACCGTTGGGCGGATTATATTTGAAACCGCCGTCGGTGGGCGGGTTATGCGAGGGCGTGACGACGATGCCGTCTGCAAATTCTTCCGAGCGTCCCCTGTTGTATCCAAGGATGGAATGTGAAATGACCGGAGTCGGCGTGAAGCCGTCATTGCGCTGGATGAATGTCTCCATCCCGTTTGCAGCCAGAACTTCTAGGGCGACTCTCTCCGTAGGGCGCGAAAGCGCATGAGTGTCTTTGCCCATAAACAGCGGCCCAGTTATTCCCTGATCACGCCGGTATTCACATATGGCCTGGGTAATGGCAAGAATATGCGCCTCGGTGAACGTTGCATTCGAACTGGTGCCGCGATGCCCGCTCGTGCCGAAGCTGACGAGCTGATTAGGATCGGCCGGATCAGGCTTTTTTTCGTAGAAGGCTGCTTCAAGCCGGCTAACGTCAATTAGAAGATCTTTTGATGCGGGTTTGCCCGCGGAGGGATGTGTGCTCATCGGGAAGAACGGGTGAGAATGAGTGAGTTGGGATCAATTTGCCTGAGAATAACCGCGGAAGCTTGGAATGGGAAAACGGAGTAGAAGGGGCATCTTTTCAGATCCTGGTTCCGGCAGGAATGATCCCTCCTTTGGGGACCACGACGACACCATCTCGAATGAAGTAATTGTGGCCATCCACATTTTCGGGTTTGCCTGCCGGCGAGATTACTACGTCGTCGCCGATTCGTGCGTTCTTGTCGATAATTGCTCCCTCGATTGTGCAACGGGCTCCGATCCCCAGTGGCGGCTGGCCCGGCATGGGTTGGGGATCGTCGTCCTGATAAAAATCGGCGCCCATCAAAAACGAGTTGCGGACAGTAGTGCCGTTTTCAATTACGCTCCGGATGCCGATCACCGCCCGGTCAATATTCGCATGACTGATGATGCAACCGTCCGCGATGATGGCCCTGTTGACTTGTGCCCCATTGATCTTGCTGGCGGGTAGAAATCGGGCATGCGTGTAAATAGGGTTGAGATGATCAAAAAAGTTGTACGGCGGAATTGTGTCGGTGAGAGCGAGGTTCGCCTCGAAGAAGGCCCGCACCGTACCAATGTCCTCCCAGTAACCCTGGAAAATATAGGCGAAGACTTTGTACTTTTTCAGAGAGGCCGGAATGATGTGTTTGCCAAAATCGTCGTGACTGTTTTCCAAAGCGTCGATCAGAGTGTTGCGATTGAATACGTAGATACCCATCGAGCCCTGGTAAAGTTCCGCGTCAGTCGGCCGGCCCAAGTCCTTCAGCAGATCAGGCGGAATACGTAGTTCCTCCAGGATCTTGGGGTCCTTGGGCTTTTCCTCAAAACGATAGATTCGCCGGTTCATGTCGCTGTGCATGATACCAAACCCGGAAGCCGCTGCCCGATCTACGGGCGTAGTGCCCAGTGTAACATCGGCGCCGTTCTGGAGGTGCGCTTGCAAGAGATCCCCGTAATCCATGCGGTAAAGCTGATCGCCGCTTAAAATGAGGTAGTACTCGTACGGGCGCTCGAGAAAGTAACGAAGATTCTGGCGCACCGCGTCCGCTGTTCCCTGGTACCAGCGAGCACCTTCAGGAGTTTGCTGCGCGGCCAATATTTCCACGAAGCTTTTGGTAAAATTGTCGAACTTGTAGCTGGCCGTGATGTGACGGTGCAGCGACTCGCTATTGAATTGGGTGAGTACGTAGACTTGTCGAAAGCCGGTATTGAGACAATTGCTAATAGGGATATCCACCAGACGATATTTGCCGCCCAGGGGCACTGCGGGTTTGGCCCGTTCTTTGGTTAAGGGGAAGAGTCGCGTGCCGGCGCCGCCGCCCATGATGATCGCGAGCGTCTTTTCGGTTGGCATCTTCAGGTTCATAGCTTGCTTATGGTTGATGTGGTGATCGTCAAAGGCGGGGCTCATTCGTGCCCGGTGTCCTGTTTACCCTCTGCCTGCACTGCTAATCGACTTTTTCTGACTGGACGGGGATCGTTTGGCAAGCATCCATCCCTGGAACTATCAAAACCAATTCCGGCGCGCTAGTCAGGCGAAAAAATGCGAAAAGTGAGCGCGTGAGAACGAAGGCACACGTTTTTCCTTCACTATTCTCGGATCACAGGCCCACGGCTTAGCCGGCGTAGGAATCTGCATAGAGTTTTTTCTGAATTTCTCGTCCGCAGCGATCCGTGATTTGTTCCCAGGCCTGATAGAGATCGTCGAGGGCGTCTTTTGGCTTGGTTGCACCTGAGAGGACGGAAGAGACGCGCACATCGAGTTCGTGCCAGTAATCTGCGGCTCCGGGGATTCGCAAATAGATTTCCTGCGCCGGCAGGACCAGGTTGGCATAATAAGCACTGAGATACGCGATCGCATCGTCTTTGTCCCAACCCTGGTTCTCCCATTCCTCGACCTTTCCGGTTCCCACCGGAGGAAAGTATTCGTATTTCATAGCCGGCTGCACCCCGGTCCAACCGTTGGTCACATTGAAGAAAGCGTTCTTCCTATTTGCCATGAACGCGAGGAAATCGTATGCGGCCTCTTTTTGTTTGGATAAGCTCGAGATTACACCGTGCCAACTCCCACCGTTCGTGTTCCCGACAGCATTCAACGAACTTTTTTCCCATTGCTTGGTCAGTGGGTTGAAGGCCTCAGTTGTCCCCGGAATGATCGCTGCGCCGACGCGACCCTGAACGCTGGAGCGGGCGCGGTCCTGGGCCAAAGTAGGTAAATCGCCCCAGGTTGGTTCCATGACCGCGTGCCCGGTTAAAAAGACGTTCCAACCCTGTTCCAGCGTCCAGCCAATTTGTTCTCTGGGGCCGTTCGCCAGGAACCTCACATAATCTTCCAACGCACGAAGGTGCCCCTCGGAGTTGATGAGCGGCTTCATATCGTCTGGGTTGAAGTAAAAATATTTGTTGTTGGGCGAGATGACGTAGGGCGCGGCGAGCGTGAGAAAATGAAAGAATCCCTGTTCATTGACCTTGCCATGAAGTGAGATCCCCCAATCATCCCTCCCGTCGCCGTTCCAATCCCACCCGGTAAAAAACGATGCGACGTCGTGCATCTCTTGCATCGTCTTCGGTGGATTGGGCAAATCATAGCCGAGTTTGCTCTTGAACCTTTCCTGATAATCCGCATTCCCCAAAACATCCTTCCGATAGTACAAAATCTGAGCGTCGGCATCGAATAGTACGCCGTACAACTTGCCCTGCCACGTGTAGAGTCGTCTCATGGCCGGCAAAAATTGGTCGGGATCCCAGAAGGGATATCTGGGATCTTTCAGGAACGGGGCGATCTCGAGAATAGCCGGCTTGTCAGCAGTGAAAAAATCCCCATAGAACCACGCCGCGGTCTGGTAGACGTCATACTGGCCTTTCCCCTTTAGATCCGCAAAAATCTCCTGATGGAGCGTTTCAATCGGAACTTTCGTAAGGTTGACAAAGGCTCCGGTTTCCTCCTCCCAGCGCGGCGCGTGATATTCGACACAATCGCCGACCGCCGACCTGATGACCATTACGTTAATTGTCGTATTTTTGTAAGGTTTTGATTGGAGATACTCGACCCGTTCTCGTGTAATGGGAGACTCATTTGGCGCCACCGGCGAAGATTCGAGAAAATCACCGCCGGCGGCGAGAGAGGCAGGCAGGATGCGGCTGATCAGAGCTGCGGATAATCCGAGCTGAGTGGCGCGGCGAATAAATCGACGTCGACTCATCCTTCCTTGAAAGAATGCGGTCACTAATTCATTGAACTCTTCTTGGGAGTGTTTGTGGGCCATAGGGATTTTCCTTCTCTCGAGGTGGGATTGGCCAGCACCTGACGTTTCTTCTGGCTTAATTTCCCGCAAAGAGCCGTTCGAAGCGCTGTCGCATCGGCTCGGCTGTTGTAAAGCAGATCCCGGTCGCAACCGTTACGCTGCTCATTCTTTTGTGTACCTATCCGGCTTGGCCGCGCGTGCGCAATTTGTCCAGCATCACAGCAAGGATAATGACCGCACCTTTGACTACTAATTGCCAGTAGAAGGAGACGTTCATCAATGTAAGTCCATTGTTTAGGACAGCGATGATCAGAGCTCCGATTAAGGTTCCAAAGACAGTGCCAATTCCGCCGACGAAACTCGTACCGCCCAGAATAACCGCTGCGATCGCATCCAATTCGTACCCGATTCCCAACTGCCCTTGGGCGCTGTACAGGCGACTGGCGCTCATCACGCCGCCAAGTCCAGATAAGAACCCGCTTACTCCATAGGCGAAAATCAGAACAAACGGCACTGGAATACCGGTCAACCGGGCAGCCTGCGCATTGCCGCCGACAGCATAGATGTGTACCCCTAAAATCGTTCGGTGAAGAATAAACGCACTGATTGCGATGGTTAAAAGAGCGATAACGACCAGCCAGGGAACCGGTCCGAGATAGCCGTTGCCTATCCAGGCAAAACCGATCTTGCTGTTGATAACGGTGGTCCCGCCGGCTGCAAGGTATGCGGCGCCCCGGATCGCCGTGTAGGTTCCGAGGGTGACGATAAAGGGGGGAAGTCCGATGTAGGCGACCGTAGCGCCGGTCAGTACTCCGACCAGCAACCCGACAAACAGCGCCGCGGGAACCGCCGCCCAACCCAAGCCTGGGCTCAGGGAAACGACGACCGCGATAACGGCGGTAAACCCAAGCACCGATCCGACCGCCAGGTCAATTCCTCCGGTCAGAATGACAAACGTCATACCAGCAGCGAGCACGATGTTGATCGAGGCCTGGCGGACCACGTTGACCATGTTATTCTGGTTGAGGAAATTCGGTGTTAGAACGGCAAACAGAATGCAGATGACAATGAGCACCGGAAGCATCCCTGCCAGCTCGATCATGGATCTGGTAAACTCTTTACGCTTAGCCGCAGCCAGGGCGGATGGTTCTGTCGTAACTTCAGTTGCCATTGGATGCACTCCGTGTGACATCGGTCGCGAACTTCATGATGTTCTGTTGAGTAATTTCGATCCCGGTCTCGCCTCCGACCTCACCGGTGATATCTCCCTCACGCATGACCAGGACGCGGTCGCAAACTCCCACGATTTCCGGGAGTTCACTGGAGATGAAAAGTACCGCCATCCCTTTCTCAAGCAGTTGCTGGATTAACACGTAGATCTCGGCTTTGGCGCCTACGTCGACTCCTCGAGTTGGTTCATCCAGAATCAGAACTCTGGGATTGATTTCGAGCCAGCGCGCCAATAAAAGTTTCTGCTGGTTACCGCCTGAAAGCCCTCCGGCGCGCTGCTTCAGCGACGCCGTCCGGACCCGCATGGCCTTGACTTCTGCATTCGCCCGATCGGTTAGCTTCTTGAAGTTGAGAACGCCACCCGTCGCGCACCGACCCAGGATGTTCATCGTAATGTTTTCGCCCGATGACATCTGAAGGAAAACGCCTTGCAGCTTGCGGTCTTCGGGCACGTAACCGATCCCGGCGCGGATTGCATCTTTCGGCTGGTCAATCTCGAGTTTTTTCCCGTCGAGATAGACCTCACCCGATTTGCGTTTGTCGGCACCGAAAATCAAGCGTGCAAGTTCGGTTCGTCCCGCTCCAACTAACCCTGCTAATCCAAGCACTTCCCCCTGCCGAAGCTGGAAATTGGCGTTCTTTACTCGGTCGCCATCGGACATATTTTTCACTTCCAGAACGACTCGTCCGGCCGAATGCTTTGTGTGCTCGTAAAAATCCTCCAGTCGGCGTCCGACCATCATCTCGATCACTTTGCCGGCTGAAAATTCCGGGCGCTGCAACTCCCCGACATATTCTCCATCCCGCAGCACCGAAAGCCGGTCGGCCAATTCATAAACCTCGGCCATGCGATGGCTGATATAGATGATTGCCATCCCTTCCGAACGGAGCTGCCGGACCACCTCGAACAACCGATCCGTCTCACGATCGGAAAGCGCCGCTGTCGGTTCGTCCATCACGAGGACTCGACTCTTATAGAACAGGGCGCGCGCTATCTCGACCTGCTGTTGCTCGGCCACCGCAAGATGAGCCGCTCGCTGGGTCGCCTTGAATCTTGCGCCGAGTCGGTCCAATACTTCCTGGGTCTTCCGATCCATTTGCGCAGTGTCTTTGATGAACCCGAAACGTTTTAGTTCTGAGCCGAGAAAGACGTTGCCGCTGACCGTTAGGTTTGGCGCTACGGTCAGTTCCTGGTAGATAATGCCGATCCCAGCCAAGCGCGCTTCGTGTGGCGTACGAAACTGGACGGACTGGCCATCCAGAATGATTTCTCCCGAGTCCGGCTGGTAGGCTCCCGCCAGGATCTTCATCAGAGTGCTCTTGCCAGCGCCGTTCTCACCCATGAAGGCATGCACTTCCCCGGACCAAACCTTGAGATTGACGCTTTTAAGGACGCGTACGCCAGGAAAGCTCTTACAGATCTGGCGTACTTCCAGAATCGGCCGATCGCTACTTGGTCCAGCCTTTGTACTGGTCGACATTGTCTTTGGTAATCAGGTCTACAGGGATGAGGGTTAGTTCCTGAGCCGGTTTTTTACCATTCATAATATCATAACCAATCTCGACCGCTTTGCCGGCCATGGTGTAGGGATCCTGTGCCGCACTTGCCGCAATCAGGCTATCTTTGTCTTTGAGAGAAGGCACCACGTCGGGGGCTCCATCGACGCCTACGATAAAGAAATCTTTCCTTTGCGCCTGCTTGGCGGCCAGATCGCACCCGATGGCTGTCGGATCGTTAATCGCAAAAACTGCGTCGATTTTTGGAAAGGCCGTTAGCAGATCCGTCATCACTCGCAAGCCGCCGTCACGGCTGCCGCCGGCATTCTGGTCCTGCGAGAGTATCTTAACGCCCGAGGATTTCTTAACTTCCTCAAGGAAACCTGCTACCCGGTCGGTCACGGCGGTTACCGGCGGTCCATTCACGACCACAACCTGCCCTTTACCTTTAAGCCGATCCGCGACAAACTTACCGTCCAGTTGGCCAGCCTGCTTATTGTTCGAAGTGACGGTCGCGTCGACTCCGCCTTCGGCTCCCACGTCGACGGCGACCACGGTGACACCCGCCGCTTTGGCGCGCAGAACGGCGGGAGCAATCCCTTTACTATCTGCCGCATTCAAAAGAATAAGATTAGCTCCCGACGCAACAAAATTATCCATCTGGTTGGTTTGATTGTTAACATCGTAGTTGCTAGATTCAGACTGGAATTTAACGCTTGGATTGATTTTCTTCGCCGCAGCTTGGGCTCCGTGGGCGATTTGGACGAAAAATGGGTTGCCCAGATCTCCGACGGTCACGCAGACCACGCCAAGTTTTTTCTGAGCAAAGAGTGGAGGAGTGAGGCTGACTGCCAAAAGCAATCCGCACGCGATTTTAATTCCGGATCGGGAAATGATGGAGATGTTCATGTTCAGGGGGTTGTCGGAATAATTGAGGCTAGGGAAGTTAGATCAGGATAGTCCTACAATGTAAACGGGCTGGCAGCAAGAAAATCGCATCCTATTTCGCCGTTCCGGGAGAGCGTCTCTGCCGAAGCAGAGACGCCGGTCCCCCAGTTATTTGGCTGAAAGAATACGCATTCGGTTTTTTGTTTAGCGTCTATCGATAAGGGCGTCTTTACCAATTCGGGAAAAGTGTTTAGCATTTCCGGAATATGTAGATAGCAGCTTGCACCGTTCACCGCTCCTTTATTTTACCGGTATTCTTTCCGGTACTTGCCATTTTGCGTGCATCTTCCATTCTCTCGGACTTGTACCGGTGTACTTGTGAAAGGCCCGCGTTAGATCGTGTTGTCTTGAGTAACCGAGTTCGTGGGCAATCTCTTTCACAGAAAGATTGCTAGTCCGCAATAGCTCTTTAGCCCGGTCGATCCGGAGCCGAATCAACATGCCTTGAGGAGAGATGCCGAATATTTTGCGGAAACGGTGCCGAAGTGAATCGTGGCCAGGGTTCAGACCGAACAGCATTGGCCCAGCTGAAGTCGGCTGAAAAACCTGCCGATGAATCTTCTGCCATAGCTCGAGGCACTGCGGATCGATTTCTCCTTTGTCGTTCGTAAGGTCAGATCCAGGGTCAATGACCAGCCACCGCGTAACGTTGACGAGCAGAAGTGTGAGCCAAGCGGATGCCGCAAACGCGTTCAGAAAACCTAGCGTTTCCCTTTCGAACGCCAAACGGTGACACGCGCTAGCGAACCACTGGCGCTGGGCCGGAGAAAGTTTGAGGACCCGCTGATCGGACGGGCGTTTAAAAAGTTCGTGAAAATGGGTCCTCAGCGTCGGGCTGACATGAAAGTGCAGCAGCCACAAGCGAGCGCTTGCGGACCCTGAGTTCCAGATCCCATGCATTTCCCCGTTCACGAACAAGAAAAGAGTATCGACTTGCGGAACGAGCTTTCCGCCG
>JAFAQT010000300.1 GCA_019246215.1 Verrucomicrobiota bacterium | reverse complement strand
TTGCTCGATGGTTCGAGGACCGATGATGGGTGCGGTCACAGCAGGATTGTGCAATAGCCAGGCCAAGGCCAGGGCCGCCGGAGCTTCGCCCACTTCTTTACACAGGGCTTCGTACTGCTCTAGTTTGGTCCGGCTCTTATTGATTTCCTCCAAGAATTCCTCGCTGGCGCGCCGCCCGCTTTCCAGCTTCTCCAGAGCCCCGCCCAAAAGGCCGCCCCCTAGAGGGCTCCAGGGGATCAGTCCTAAACCGTAGTGTCGACAGGCAGGGATGACCTCCAGTTCCACCATGCGATTATTCAGGTGATAGATGCTTTGTTCGCTCGAAAGGCCCATCAAACCGCGTTTAGAGGCTTCCTGGCAGGCGGTGGCGATGTCCCATCCCGCGAAATTGCTGGACCCTACATACACCACTTTGCCCTGGTTGCCCAGTTGTTCGAAAGCCTGCCAAATCTCGTCCCATCTGCAGTCCCGGTCAACGTGGTGCATCTGGTAAAGGTCGATGTGGTCGGTCTGGAGGCGTCTAAGGCTGCCTTCGGAATGCTTGCGGATTTTGTACGCCGAAAGGCTGCGTCCGTCTGTGTTAGGCTCGGCCCTGTTAGCCTTGCGCCGGACCGGATTAAAAACCTTGGTAGCCAGGACCACCGCATCCCGGCGGCCGCCTCCCTGGGCAAACCAGCGTCCCAGAATTTCCTCCGTATCGCCCTGCTCTCCACCCCAACCGTAGACGTCAGCGGTGTCGAAAAAGTTGATGCCGAGCTCAAGAGCCCGTTCCATGATCTGGAAGCTCTCTTTCTGCGGGGTGTGCCAGCCGAAGTTCATGGTGCCCAAGCAAATGTTGCTGACCAGAACTCCATGTTTTCCTAAACGTTTGTGTTCTATTGCCACGTTCACGTACCTTCTTTAGACTTCCTTTATTAGACTTCTTTTACCAAGATTGCGGATTTTTTTCCTCGATTTTTTCGAGTATCTTTTCGGGTGCAACGTCCCGTTTGAGTTCGGCCAGTTCCGGGGTATTACTTTCCCGAATACCACCCTGGTGGGCCAACTGCGAAACCAGCTGAAGGATCTTAGTGATCTCATGCTCCGCCAAAAGGCTGATGTGCAGGTCCAAGTCGGCTCGCCTTTCCGATGCCGCATTCATCCGATTTTGCGAAATGAGGATGAATGTCGAAAGAAAGATGGCTTCCACCGAAGCGACCATCGCTAAGACAACAAAACTCGGGTCAAAAGCGCGTAAGCCGATCCACTCTAGCCATCCCAAATTAATTACAATCCAAAGCCCGAACAATACGGCGTGGAGGTAGACGAAGGGCATGCTACCCGTAAAACGGGTAATGGCATCGGCCAGCTTCTGCTCAATGCTGGCCTTGCGTTCGTCGGCGCGCCGCTTTTCAAGTAAAGTGTGGATGTTTCGAGCGAGCACTTCGTTCATTCCCGGCTCCCCTTCGCTTGTGCTGAGTTGGCTGTTAATGTTGGGCATAAAGTTCGCTTCACATCACTCCCGGAGGACCGAGGACTGCAACGATTCGCGTTTGCTTTCCTCTTATCTTCGGTTTTGGGCTCAAAACCGGTCCGCAGTGATGCCAAAAATGTTCGAAAAGGCTTTGATGCTATGATAATGGCGCCCTGTCATCACCAGATAATGATGAGAGGAGATATGGTTGAGCAATCGGTGGCCGTCTTGAACGCGAACGATGCCGCCATTGCGGCAATCAGAGTTCGGAAATTGTGCGTAGCCTTCTAATCTCGCCTCCGCAACTGTCATCTTGTCGAACGTTGAGGCGAGTTTTGCCAGCGTAATGTCTCCCTCTGGGATCCGCGCATCGATGGTATTTGCGTCTTCATCGACAATTGCGAGAACCTTCGCACGCAGCTTCCATTCACTGGCAAACGGCTGCGGTATGACGCCCATGTAGCCACAATGCCCGATCAAAAGGTAATTGTCTGGATCTCCTTCGACCTGGGGGAAGCTCGCGATGCGCTCGTGCTTCAAAGCCGCGTTGCCGAGCAGAAAAGGATAAAGATTTGTCATGAAAATCGGCGCACGAAGGGTGCGATGCAGGATGAACTTTGAAAGCATCGAAACGGTGTCAGCTTCGCACCCCCAAAGGAGCCCCAGTTCCTGATAAAGGCGATTCCATGCCTGACACGGCGTACTATCGGAAAAATGTGATTCGTTCAAACAGTTCATTCCGATAGCCACCAGTTGGCTTTCGTCCTGGATGTCCCGCCGGACAGCCAGGTAAAGCCGGGCTGCGGCCTTTGCCGCTTGGTTTGACAAGTCGCTTTCGGGTAATTTCCAACCGCGGCTCACTCGAAGCGCTTCCGTGTCATCGATCTGCTTCGCGCGTTGGCCTAACTTTTTGAAACTGCGCTTTTCAATAGTGATTCCAAACTTCTCGGTCATTCGACGGGTGCATTCACTCTCCCACCAGTAGAATCTCTTGAATATGGAGGCCTGCTGTCCTTCGCCCGGATCATCCTGGTACACTATGAATTTCGATGTTCTCAGTTCACGGCGCGCACCTAAGGCTCGGCACAACATTTTAGTTTCTTCGAGATTGTTAGGTCCAATGCATTGCACCCCCTCTGCTTGGAGGTAGGAGATGAGTTCCCAATCCCACATCGAAACGGTCCCAAATTCCGAGGTAACTATTAAAATGGGAATCCTGATGCTCTGGAACTCTTTGGCGCGGCGATACCCCTCGCCCAATAGTTGCGGGAAGATGATGGCATCCGCTTCGGGCAACTGCGATCCCAGGGCAACCGGTGCGAGCAGTTCTGCTTCTAACATTAGGAGTTCGCGCAATTTGGCTAACTGGTTATCAAATCCCTGATCTCGTCCGGATTCAAAAAAAAGGGGGAGTAATATTGCTTTCATGTCATCTCCTGTCTGATCGGTATCTCATGAGCGAGTGATGAATCGAGTCCGCAAGAACTGCTCCGCCAATCGCTTGAAAAGGAAGCAAACGGCATTCACTATCCCACACGCGAAAGCGGACCTGCAACCTCCTCAAGCATCTTATCACACTGTGACATCTTTGGATCCGCAATGCGCGCCCGTAGTTGCAACCGCGCTGCAGATATTTCCGAACTCGCAAGCGGTCCCAGAACGGGCAAAGATGGCCATTTGCTAAAGCAGGATGTTGATTTAGTGTTTTCCGGTTCCCCAAAGCCACTCGGACAGACGCTATTGCCGTCTGCGCTTGTTACCGACTTGTCAACCTGACGGCCCATTTTGGGGGGAAAACATCCGGCAGTTCAAATCTCAGCGTTACAAAATCTTTATCCTTCCACATGAAAGTTGGCATCGATAGCTACAGCTACCATCGGTTTTTCGGCGAGGTCTACCCGAACCAGCAACCCGCGCCAAAACACTACACCATAGACACCTTCTTGGACCGTGCAAAGCAGCTAGAGTGCGACGGCGTGAGTATCGAATCATGTTTTCTCCCGAATTTTGATTCCTCATACCTCAAAACTCTACGGGGGAAACTCGATCATTACGGTTTCGATCGAGTTTACGCTTGGGGTCACCCAGACGGTCTCGAGGCCGGAGGAAACGAGGAAGCAAAGCATGAAATGCTTCAGCACATTGACCACGCTGTGGCACTTGGAGCGCCAGTTATGAGGGTGGTCGGAAGTAGCCTGATGTTTCGGTTTCAACCGCATGAACCGCAGTTGGAAAAACTGGCAACTTGGTTTAAAGAGGCGGCTGCCCTAGCCGAGAAAAAAGGGGTCAAATTGGCGGTGGAAAATCACATCGACTATAACGCGGACGAAATAAAATGGCTGGTGGACGCCGTTCATTCCGACCATTTCGGGGTTAACTTGGATACAGCCAATTTTCTGCGTGTTCTGGATGATCCTGTGGAAGCTACGAAGAAACTGGCTGAACATGTTTATGCGACGCATGTGAAAGATTTGCGCCCCGTCAAAGGCGTTAATGTTAAGGAGTGGTATTACTTCTCTTCGGTCGTGGCGGGCACCGGGTTGATTCAAATAAAAGAAATCGCGGAGATTCTGAACCAGAGTGGATATCGGGGATTCTTGGCTTTCGAGGAGGACATGCCTCATCCGGATTATGAGGGCGAGGAGGAAAAGATGATCGAGGAAAGTATTCGGTATCTTAAGGGAATCGCCATAGACCTAAAGAGCAAATAGAACATCAACTTACTGACAAGGCTCCCCAGAAATGAGTAAGCAACTGCGCGTAGCGATCATTGGCTCTCGATTTATGGGCAAAGCTCATTCGAACGCTTGGCTTCAAGCCGGCCGGTTTTTTGACATCGTAAGTCAACCGGTCCTGAAAGTGGCCTGCGGGCGCGATAAGGAGTTCCTCCGCGAATTCGCCGAGCGTTGGGGATGGGAGCAAACTGAAACAGATTGGCGCAAAGTGGTCGTGCGCGATGACGTCGACGTTGTAGATATTTCCCTTCCTCAACACCTGCACTGCGAGGTGGCGACCGCGGCGGCCCAGGCTGGAAAACACATCTTTTGTGAAAAGCCAATGGCACTGACAGTTGCCGAGGCGCAGGCTATGCTCCAGGCTGCTCAAGGAGCCCGCATCAAACACTATATAAATCACAATTATCGCCGTTGTCCTGCCGTCCAGCTCGCTAGGCGATTGATTGAGGAGGGTAAGATCGGACGCATCTTCCATTGGCGCGGAGCTTATCAGCAGGACTGGATTGTCGATCCTGACTTTCCGCTTACGTGGCACTTGCGGAAGGAAACGGCCGGAACGGGGCCTCATGGTGATCTAAACTCGCATAGCGTTGATCTGGCGCACTATTTGGTGGGCGACATCGCCACAGTTGGCTGCTTAACCGCAAGTTTTGTCCGCACCAGGCCTCTCCCCAGTAAAGGAGCAGGGACGTTCGACGCTGGAGGTTCGTCCACTTCAACTGAGTTTGGGGAAGTCACTGTGGAAGATGCATCCCTGATGAATGTGGAATTCACCAACGGTGCAGTCGGCTCATTTGAGGCAACACGTTTCGCGTCGGGTCGGAAGAACCGGAACACCTTCGAAATTTATGGAAGCAACGGGGGATTAGCCTTCGATCTCGAACGCATGAATGAGCTCCAGTACCACTCTCGCGTTGAGCCTGACTACGTTCAGGGGTTCAGAACTATACTGGCTACGGAGCCCTCCCATTCTTATATCCGCAATTGGTGGCCTCCAGGTCATATCATCGGTTATGAGCACTCCTTCGTGCATGCGGTGGTGGATTTCATCAATGCGATCGACAAGGACCTGTCCATCGAGCCGAACTTTTTTGATGGCCTCAAATGCACCAAGGTTCTTGAAGCGGGTTTGCAATCAGCGGCTTCTGGCAAAAGAGTCCCCGTCATGCTATAACGCTTGGCTGGCCGCAGCGCCTCGGCGTCGCGTCCCTGACGAGAAGATGACGCCCTAACGACGTGGTCGCATCGCCAATGTTGAAGGTAGAGAACGTAAGTAAACAGTTTTCGGGGGTTCCGGCCCTGCGCTACGTCAGCCTGGAGTTTATTCCAGGCCGTTTTCATGCGCTTGTGAGAAAAAACACGCGGATCCGTGATCTCTGCTTTTTCCGGCATCAGCGTCTTCTCCATTTCCCACCATCTGGAAGAGATTTTTCGGCTCGCCGATCGCATCCCTATTTTGCGGGACCGCAGCCTCTTGATAACCCGACCAGGTATCGAATTTAACCTTAGGCGAGGAGGAAGCTGAGTGAGTCCAGAAAAGAGTGCGAATAATCAGCTGGAATCCAGAAATCAGGAAGCGAAGAAGGAACCGCACCGCTCAGTAGACCGCCTCCGAATCGATGCCACAACTTATGGTTCAACCATAGTGCTTGTCGTTGGTATTATTATCACCGCGATTTTTCAACCGGTGTTTTTGACCGTTTCCAATATCGCGAACGTGTTATCGCAAATCGCTGTTCTCGGCATCTTAACGATGGCACAAACGATTGTCCTGATTTCAGGAGGAATCGATTTGTCGGTTGGGAGCAATGTCGCATTGTCTGGCGTGGCGGCAGGTTTGCTCTTCATGCACGGGGTGCCGCTCTGGATAGATTGCATCGTTGCGCTAGGCTGCGCGACAATCATCGGTGTGATAAATGGCCTGTTGATCGCTCAAAACCGGGCACATCCTTTCATTATCACCTTAGGGATGCTCACGTTGCTGGAGGGGATCGCTGAACTCATTACCGGAGGTAGTCCAGTCAATGATATGGGGGCTCTCGCTACCACGTTGGGTGGAACAATCTTTTTTGGTATTCCCACCGCGGTGGTGCTCCTGTTCGTGATAGTCGTGCTCACGGCACTCTTTCTGGCCCGTACGCCCTTAGGTAGAGCAGCGTACGCGATTGGAGGCAATGAAGAGGCAAGCTACCTGTCGGGTATTCCGATCAAACGCACCAAGATCTATATTTATACGCTGGCCGGTGTAATCGCCGGGATTGCTGCGCTTACATTGAGTGGCATCCTTAACGCTGCGGAGGCGAACATTGGCACCGGCCTGGAACTGCAATCCATTGCCGCTGCGGTTATTGGGGGAACTCCGCTCATCGGAGGGAGAGGAGGGGCGTGGAGATCGCTCCAGGGAGTTTTGTTGCTTGGTGTCGTCTCCAATAGCCTTAATCTTATGTCGGTAGGAGCGAACTACCAAAATATCGCGCTCGGCATTATCGTCTTGATTGCGGTCATGGTGCAGAAAAATCGATAATAGACTCTTTCTGCCATTGCACCTGCGACGGTTTCTCTTAACTAATACCCCACAAACTAAATCTGAAAGCCTCAAATGCATCCTCAACTATCTATCGGGTCGTCGAAAAAACATAAACTTGCATTCTCAAGATCTGTGCACTTTCTGAGTCTGCTGCTCGCCAGTTCGCTAGCCGCATCCAGCGCATCCTCAGGAGCCGAGGCGACGCCGGCTGCAAGCGGCAAGACACTGACCATTGCCTTCATGCGCCCTGGCCCGGATCCGTACTATCAGGACGGCCAGAATGGAGCCGTGATGGCGGCGCCTAGCCTGGGTGCTAAGGTGGTTACTTACTTCTCGAACAACAGTCAGTCGCAAGAGCTAGCGAACGTCGAGGATGCAATCTCCAAGAAAGTCGATGGAATTCTGATGTACGCTGTTTCGCTGTCGGCAGAATCAGCCGACGTGGCAAAAGCCAATGCTGCCCATGTCCCCATATTCCTGTTGTATGGCTATGACAAGAGTCTGCTTTCGAAAGTGGCTGGTTTCGAACAAGTCAATTTGATTGAATACGGCAAAGCGGTTGGGACTTGGCTGACAAAGCATTTAACGGAGGGCAAGGTAGCCATAATCACAGGACTATTGGGGCGCGGAGATGCTGAAGCCTATGCCGAAGGTTTCAAGACCGGTCTCGCGAATAACCCGCAGCTCACGGTGGTCGCTCAGGTGCCTGGGGATTGGAATCGGCAGAAAGCTCAACATGCGGCTCAGGATCTTATTACCGGGCATCCCGACTTGAAGGCCCTCTATGTCGAGAATGAGGATATGGCAATTGGTGCGATCCTGGCGCTGAAACGTGCCGGCAAGCTTTCCCAGGTAATGGTGGTGTCGTGCAACGGTGCGCCATACGGACTGGAGGCGATCGCGAACGGAGAAATCCAAGCTTCCAACACCTGTTCGCCCGCTCTGGAGGCGGTGATGGGACTGCGCATTTTGACCGGAGTTATCGGACATACGACCGAACCGGGCCACCTCTACTACTCGCTCACTGTGTTCGTCACTAAAGAGAACGTCAAAGACGCGAACCCGTGGGTACCGGACCAAAGCGGTATTGAGAAATTCCTTTCTCTCCCGCTATTGCAGCCCGTCGCAGACTCAGATCTTCCGTAGAAGCAGTAAGTGCAGTTCCGTCTACGGATTAAAGCCAGTGGACAGGCTTCCAGTCCACGAATTAAGTACAGTAAACGGCCATTGTCTACGATTTAAGTACAGGCGACAACAGATGCAGAGTTTGGGCGGTGTCCTGCCATTCCTCGTAAGGCAATGGCGGCCAGAATTCTTCCCGGGGCGCGGCGTCCGCTTAGCGCTCATTCTCGTCTCAGAAGCTAAACCGGCCCTCGCGCACGCTATCTTCGATTTTGCGTCGCGGAGTTGGCGTCTCACGCGCCTGCAGCTTCTCGGGAAGAACTTCCTTTGGTGCAGGACGCCCGACCGCTGCCATTGCTTCGACGCTATACTCTTCAGGAATCCGTAGCTCCGTTCTGGCGCGATTGTAATCGAAACCTTCCATGCCATGAACTACCAAGCCTTGCCGAGAGCCTTGTAGCGCAAAGTTCTGCCACGCAGCTCCCGCGTCGTAGGAATGCGTAATGGACGGTTCGTTGTTGTACTCGAAACGTTGACGCGAAATGAAGAGAATCAGCACAGCGGCGTTCTTTGCCCACGCTTTGTTGGCTTCTACCAGCAGATCAAAGAAGACCTGCCACTGATCGGTGTTCCGGCGAGCGTACAAAGCGCGCCATTGCTGTGCATTAAACGAGGAAGGAGCCCAACGAGCAGCTTCGAACAGGGCCATGAGTTCACCGCGCGAGATTTCTTCACCCGACATTCCCCGTGGCGACCAGCGGTCGACAAGCAGGGGCTCAATCGGAAAGTCCGGCTGACGGATCTCGCTTCCTTTAATCATGCGCGTACTTCAGCGATTGTAGCGCGCTTCTTCGATATCGTAAACGTCGAAGAGAAACTTCACCTTGCTCGGGGATCATAGAACTATGAGAAGCCAGGGATTATGGGAAGTTGAGACGGGAGAAAGAGTGGTATTTTTTCGAGGCTGGGCTATGAGGAAAAATGGCGAAGTCTTGAGAGCCGTTTGGATAGATTCCGTTGTAGATTCAATCATGAACACCAAGGAAAAATCATCGACCATGGCGGGAGCAACCATTCAGGGTATCCATCACGTCACCGCCATCGCGACGGATCCCCGAACGAATCTTGACTTCTACGCACGCGTCCTTGGTCTGCGTCTGGTGAAGAAGACGGTCAACTTCGACGATCCAGGCACCTACCACTTTTACTTTGCGGACGAGGCAGGAACTCCCGGGACTGTGATCACTTTCTTTCCGTGGCCGGGCGCTTCGCGCGGTTCACGTGGAACTGGTCAGGTCGAAAGCACTGCGTTCTCCGTGCCTCCAGACTCCACAGAATTTTGGCTGGATCACCTTCGCCAACATCATGTCCTGGCGGAGATGGCGGGCGAACGCTTCGGAGAAACAGTCATTCGTTTCCTTGACCCGGATGGCCTGCAACTGGAGCTGATCGGCTCGGCCGTGACCGGCACTGGAGAGCCGTGGCGGCAGGGCGGAGTCCCGCTTGAAGCGGCGATCCGCGGAGTTCATAGCGTGTCCGCGGCGCTCGAGGGCTTCGAAAGAACTGCGCGGCTCCTCACGGAATTGTTCGGTTACAGGCTGGTTCAACAGGAAGTCAACCGGTTTCGATTTGCGCCCAATAGAGAGGGCACGATTGGCAAGGTAGATCTGGTTTGCCTCCCGGACAGTCACCCCGGGCGAGTGGGTGCTGGTTCCGTTCACCATATAGCCTTTCGGGTGCCGGATGACGAAGCGCAACGACAGTGGCGTACCCGTTTGGTTGACGCAGGATTTAATGTCAGCCCCATCATGGATCGTGATTACTTCCATTCGATCTATTTTCGGGAACCGGGCGGCATCTTGTTTGAGCTCGCAACCGACACCCCGGGATTCACCACTGACGAGCCACTTGAACAGCTTGGTCAGAAATTGAAACTGCCGAAGCGCCTGGAACCTCACCGGGCACAGATCGAGCGGCTTCTGCCAGATTTATTCCAAGCTGCCAGCGGTTGTCCGAAAGAATGAGTAAATCGGGCTTCGTTCATGTCTACGTCCCTGGCGCAACGCCTGATGCGCCGGCACTCCTGCTTCTGCATGGGACCGGCGGGAACGAAAATGATCTGGTCCCTTTGGGCCAGCAACTTTTCCCAGGCGCATCGCTGCTCAGCCCGCGGGGCAAAGTAAGCGAGCAAGGAATGCCACGTTTTTTTCGCCGAATCGCCGAAGGCGTCTTCGACCTGGAAGATTTGATCGCTCGCACGCATGAACTGGCGGATTTTGTAGACGAGTTCAAGACTGACCACGAGCAAAGTCGAATCATCGCGGTAGGGTATTCAAACGGGGCTAACATTGCTGCCGGCATGCTTCTACTCCGCCCGACTACTCTGGCAGGCGCTGTCCTCTTCCGCGCCATGGTTCCGCTCGTTCCCGAGAAACTACCCGACCTCCGCGAGATTCGCGTGTTCCTTGCCTCGGGAGGACGTGACCCGCTGATCGGTCCCCAGGCAGCGTCAGATCTCCGTCAATTGCTCGAGCGATGTGGCGCCCTCGTAAGTCATCGTTGGATTGAAGGCGGGCACCAATTGACCCAGGAAGATCTCTCCGCGGCGCGACAATGGCTAGCAAAGGAATTCAGGTGAAGCGACTGGCTGACGATGTGCCCTGACCCGAGATCAGCCGGCGCCGGTAGGTAGTATCGCGCGTCCAAATAACGTACCCCAAGAGTTCGTCCAGAGTCATGAAAGAGCTAATTCAAACCGAGGACCTACGAAAGGAACTGGAATCAAGGAATCCTCCTATCCTCAATTGACGTACGGCTTGAGGACGACTTCAGGACGGCCCACATCCCAGGAGCGATTAACAACTGTGTCTTTGAAGTTGCCTTTACTGAACGCCTGGCAAACGTCGCGCCGCAACAGGCATCGCCGACCGTAGTCTATGGTGCAAACTCGGGAAACTATGAAGCACGGATAGCGGCCGAGAAACTGTGCAAGGCTGGTTACGCCAAGGTCTCTGAATATCGGGATGGATTTACAGCGTGGCAGGCTGCAGGCGCTCCGGTTAGCCAAGGCGCGCCGCGCCCCGGCAGACCCCGTAATTCCGGATGGTATCCGCCACATTGACGTGGCGGAGAGTTCTATCGAATGGAGCGGGCGCAATCTTCTCAAAAAACATCATGGACGAATTGGCTTGAAGTCTGGCCGGCTGGAAATTTCTTCAAGGCCAGCTCACCGGCGGAGACGTTGTCATCGATTTGAACAACATCGAGTGTTTCGATCTCAAGGGTACTGAGTGGCATGATGTCTTGTCATCACTTCAAAAGCGGCGATTTCTTTGAGGTCGAACGCTATCCCGAAGCGTTGTTTGTAACCACTTCTGCGCGGAGGATAGATGGTGCAAGTCTGGGCGAGCCCAATCTCGAAGTCACCGGCGACCTGACCCTGAAGAGCATTTCGCTCCTCTGACATTCCGCGCAGCAGCCGGTGAGACACTCGACGGCAAAGCAGCTGCTCAAGCCGTACTCTCATTCGATCGGACTCGCTGGAATGTTCTCTATGGGTTGGGTCGTTTCTTCCAGAGAGTTGGTATGCATCTGGTCAACGACCTCGTCGATTTGGAGATCACAATCGTCATATCGGCCCGATGGGATACGTAATTGCATACCGCCTGGCAGCGGAGAACCTTCGCCTCGGTGCGTCAGTCGTGGCTGATTGCGTGTGCGGTTGGTCTGACGCTTACGAAGCAGTAGTGAGTATCAAAGTCTGTGTTCAGCCGGAATTCTGATCAGAGCATTGGTGATCAATCGCGACGATCTTCGTGTCTTGCCGCTCGATCTTCAGTGTTTCTGAGAACTGGGCACTGAGCGACGCAGCATGGACCGAAAAGTGCTCTGGCTGAAGGGTTGAGCCGGCGCGGGCCCATCGGCTAGGTTGCTCGTCGGTCACGTAGGATTCAAGCTATGCTCGCTCCTCGCGCCTTGCCACTGGACCCGTGGCGGCTCAACCGCGCTTCCGATATAAGTGATACAATGCACTAACTACTAACTGGCATTAAGGACTTCTAAGCGTCAGTCACGATGATGGCTTTCACTAGCCAGTCTGGCCAGGGAACGCAGGTAATCCTGCTTCCACCGGCGATATCGCGATTCAAACCAAACAAATCGTCCTACGCAGCCGGTTACCAGGCAGACATAAAATGTATGGTAGAGCGCAAACACCACAAAATTATCATTAAGAATCAGCGGAATATGGACTAGTGCTCCGATTCCGAAGATCAGGAGGTGCAACAAAATGCTGGCTTCCGATGGGCGCCTCTGCCAAAGCCAGTTCGCACGCTGGTACTCTTCAAGGTCAAGGTATTCACTTCGATCCGCAGCTCGCGCGATTTCCGCGGGACTGGAATCCGGAAAATTTCGTAAGACCCAGATGTCCAATGCACGATCTGCCATATCACCAGCTTGCTATTGCCTTATAAACCAGGATCGCGTAGTTTCGCGAAGTTTTTCGGGCTGCCGCTGCACCTGTTTCCATTGAGAGAATGAGCGTTTGGCATTCAACGGTACGGGAAGCCTGCGCCAGATGTCGAGGCTTGTGATCGCTCACCATTGGTGCGCCATAGGTCGGCTTTGGGGGGAGCTGTATCCTGGCTCTGAACGGCATGTATTTTGCTCGAGGCTACTTGGCCGTTTTTCAAGGGGGACGGTTAACATTGAACTATCAGCGTCGAGCGAAGAGCGCAAAAGAACGGCCAAGCGGCCACGATCAAAGTACAACGCCAGTTTGCCAACCCTATTTTGCGTCCTGTGCTTTCTCCCAGAGGGCAAAGGTGTTGTTTTCAGGATCCCGGCAGATGACGAAGTAGCCCATCTGGGGAACAGCCGTTTTGGGCATGCAGATTTTGCCCCCGAGTTTCTCGACCTTTGCTGCGGATTCATCCACCGACGCTACGCCGATGTAGTTCGTAATTCCTTGCTGTTGGGGTTCCTGGCGCTTCATCACTCCGCCGTCAGGCGCGTCGTCACTGCCGCCAGTATCAACATGCCAGTAGTCCGTCATTCCTGGGACCTTCTCGATTTTCCAACCGAACAACGCGCCGTAAAATGACTTCGCGCGTTCGACGTCGTCTGCGGGGATTTCAAACCATACGATGCTGGACATGGGGCCTCCTTTATGGTGGTTGGGGGGTTGCTCTGGTTTTGCGCACTCATACGGTGCAGTTCATATTTTACACGACTTTTCGTTGTGAACCAGATCATGTTCCTCCGGTTCAATCACACGACGGACCAGCGGGTGCCACAGGACACCGAATTTCGATTCTTTGATGTCAAGAATGATCGATGAACCGGCCTCCCCCTCTGGTTCTGCCAGTGACTACCAAATCTCGACGGGGGTGCCGACAGGCGCTTCCTGGAAGAACTTTTCTGCCATGCTTTCCGGTAGACGAATGCAACCGTGTGAAGCCGGATATCCGGGAAGATACCCGGCATGCATGCCAATATCTCCATGGATTCTGAGAAAGTACGGCATTGGCGCACCTCGGAAGACGGTGCCGGGAGGCCGTGGATCCTTCTCGTTCTCCACATTTTGGACGACGATCTGTCCGGATGGATCAACGTAATTGCCGTACAGGCTGGAAGCGTGATCAACGTCTTTGTCGACAACGCGAAAGTCACCCTGAGGTGTGTCATGGCCCTCTCGACCCGTCGAGACCACCGAAACGCCGACGATTTGGCCGCCTTTGTAAAAATAGGCTCGTTGGTTCTCGAGATCTATTTTTATAGATGGCCGGCCTGAGATCCTGTCGCCATCCCAATAGGAAGTGGTGTCCTCGCTTTCGGGGCTCTGAGTCGCCTGAGTTGCGTCGGAAAAAAACGGGTTTGACTCCTCTCGAACAGCCGCACATCCGACCAAGAAAATCGCCAAAACAATGGTAAAGTGCTTTGGGGCGTGGGTCACTATCCCTTTTTTCATTATTGCGCGGCTACATGTTCTATTTGGAATCCTGCAGTCTTGATCGAGCGAAACGTCAGGTTCCAACTTGAGATCAAATAACCTAGGTACCAGAGAGACGCCCGGAAGTAGTCAGCCCTCCAAACCTTTTTGCGTTGCCCTGCTTTCGGGAGGAGTTAACGTTCTGATCGGCGCGGGTAGGTTCATTTGCTGTTTTGGAGCAAAACAGATCGAGTTACTTTTCGGGTGCGAAACGGAAACCGGGAATCTCTCTTCCCAGGACATACGCAGCTTTGACGGTGCTATGCGGAGGAACGACCTTTAAGCCGGCCCAATCGTTGACGGCGTAAATCGCTGTATATGGGGTGCCGGAATCATTCGTCAGTTTTATCGCCCATCCGAGACAAGCGTTCACTCTGAACGCCGTTACAGGTCCTGATCTCCCGACGATGATACCGGAATCGCATAACCCGGTCGAAGTGGCCAGGCCGAGGACGATCAACCCGAGGACACTTCGAAAAAGCAGGAAAGCTTTCACATCTCTCCGGGGCAGTGATGCGTGCATATTTTCAGTGGCTCGTTATCGCAAGCCCGCGCAGTAGCGGTCCGTTGACGACTGGTATCACTCTCTGGTTGTGATCGATCTGAAATCTTTGTATTCCGATCGCCGTATTCTGGCCCAGAAACCCGTCAACAACCCCGGCGTAATAGCCGCGATTTCGCAGGGCCACCTGTACTCTCCGAACGATCGCTGGGT
>JAFAQT010000296.1 GCA_019246215.1 Verrucomicrobiota bacterium | reverse complement strand
TTGCTGGTCTGAGTTGAACGGCTTACAAAGGCCGCATGAAGTCTTCGCTCCAATGCACGAACTCGAATGCGGGCATGCGCCGTCGCAGAGTTGGCGATTTTTGGAAGACGCGAGCGACGAGCATACTTAAATTCGTGTGCAAGAGGGAGAAAGGAAGAAAATCGGCCAAAGCGCCATCGGCCCTCCGGGTTGGCTTGAAAGGGTTTGTCTGCGTCGTTGCTCGTTCGTCACGGTCGCGGCGGATATGCTACTCACTCACGCCTAGCATCGCCAAACCCTTTGAGCCAACGGTTTGCCTCCCATTGATGAGACGATGCACTAACCTCTTTTCCATCGGCACCAGCGTTTCGCCACTCGGCCCGTGAAGCGCTTGCCACCCCGCCGGTACACGCGCCGGGCTGTCTGCAGAGCGCGCCGGTGCAATCCCTGGCGTTGTTGGTCGATGTGAGTTAACAATGTTTGGTACGTTTGCCGCTCTGCCAGGGTCAAATCGGGAATGTCCTGTACTTCGCACAAACAGCTGCGAAGCAGGCCAAGGTCGCGCGCGTCGCCAAGCGCGTTACCGACCTCTTGAAGTTTGGCTAAGAGAGGCTTGACGCCTTTAACTTTTTTGATCAACGCCAATTGATAACCGAGATCCTTGGCGCGCTTGCGCAGCTCGTGCCACTGCTCGTCGGATGCCTCCGACTTGGCTGCAACCTGGCGCATGAGCCATCGGCCTTGACGGTACGTCTTGCGTAAGCCCTTTCCGGCGGTTTGCTTCCAATCGTCCTTACCTCCATTTTGAGAAGGGTCGCCCTTGAGCCGAGCATTCTGGAAAGGTAACAGCTGACTGCCAAACCGGCGAACCCGTTCGGCCGCGTCCCGATAGCTCTCGGCGGCTACTAACTTGTGCGCTTTATCTGCCAAAGATTGCTGCACTTGCGCTGCCCAGCGCGGCATTACGTCCGGGCGCCGATTGCCATCCAGACTTTCGCCGTAAACCTTCTCAAAAGCAGTCAAGGTAACCGCCGCGTCCCGCGGTCCCGAGAGACGACCCGCAAAATCCTTTAAGGCTTGGTTCCGTGTCCGGCGCTCCTCAACAGGGAGCCCTCCGCGTGCGAGCCGCAGCGTCGCGCGCAGACTTTTGACTATCTTGCGCACGTCGTGCACCGCTTCGGCCGTAAGTCCCTGCTTGTCCATGACCTGCAATATGTCTTGCAGACGTCGTTCCGAGACTCGCTGCAATCCTTCTCTCACACTCTCTTTGCGCCTTAGTGACTGGGTCATAGAAATTTCTCTCTTATGCGGCCACGAGCCGCAGCCACGAAAATCCGCGGGGAGGGAGCTTGAGTTCTATTTTCCCGTCCGAGACGCGCTCACTTTCCCGCTCCTCAAACAAATAAACAAAATGGTCGAATTCGCTTTGCCAGAGCCGGATGGTCACGCTTTCGGCTTCGTTGGAGAGGTTGTGAGCCGCGAGGACGGCGCGTCCAGCGTCATCTTCACAGGCATGAGCGAAAACCGTCTTTGTCCTGTCTGTTTCGAGAATCCGATACGCTCCAGTTCCGAACTCCGGAAACTCTTTGCGTGTTCGAATCATTCGTTCAAGGCGGTTAAGAAGAGATCCCGGCTCCCGGCGCAATCGCTGGACGTTCACGTTGCGGTAACTGAATTTGCCTTTGCTAATCACAGGGCGCCGAAGGCGCTCCTTTGGAGCCTTAGAGAATCCTCCATTTCGTTCGCTGGACCACTGCATCGGCGTCCGAACGCTGTTTCGTTCCTCAAGCGAGAGATCCTCTCCCATCCCAATCTCTTCGCCATACCAGAAGATCGGAGTGCCGGGTATCGTGAAAATCAGACTATACGCCAGCAAGGCCTTCGCAAGATCTCCATTGAACATCGGCGCAAGCCGACGGCGAATACCTCGCCCGTAAAGCTGCATCTCCTTCTTCGGCGCGAATGCGCGGAAACATTCTTCCCGTTCTGCTTCCGCCAATCGACTCAAATCAAGCTCGTCATGATTACGCAGGAAATAGGCCCAGTGGCAGGCGGCTGGGATTTGAGGAAGGGCTCTCAAGCTGCGCACGATAGGTTCAGCACTTTCTTGAGCGATCGCCAGGAACAAATGAGGATTAACATAGAAGTTGAGCAGCATGTTCATTCGGTTTCCATCCGGACCGAAGAAATCGGTTAACTGCTCGGGCGGCACGTTGGCTTCTGCGAGTAAGATGGCATCCCCCGTTTTCCAGCGAATGAATTCACGAAATTCATGGAGGAATTCATACCATTCGTGAGGGTGTTTATCGGCATCGCCTCCTTTTGCGGCAATCACAAATGGAGCCGCGTCAACGCGGAAGCCCGAAACGCCCATCGCTGCCCAAAAACCCATAATTTTCTTTATTTCCTCACGAACTGCGGGGTTAGCGGTATTCAGGTCAGGCTGATAGCTGTAGAATCGGTGGAAGTAATAAGCTTTGGCCAATCTGTCGTATTGCCATACACTCTTTTGTTTCCCTGGGAAAGCAACCTGGTTGCTGGTATTGCCCGGCGCATCGGAGCGCCACACATAATAGTCATAGTACTTAGGGTCTCGCTGGCGCGCGCGTTGAAACCAGGGATGCTGGTTTGAGGTATGGTTTACGACGAGGTCGATAATCACTCGGATTCCGCGGTCCTGAGCTTCATCCATGAAGGCCGCAAAGTCGCCCAGGTCTCCCAGCGCGGGGTCAACAGACAGGTAATCCATCACATCGTATCCGTCATCACGATCAGGTGATCTGAAAAAAGGAAGCAGCCAAATGCAACTCACGCCCAGCCCAGCGAGATAGCTGAGACCCTGGCGAAGCCCGATGAAATCGCCAATACCGTCTCCATTCCCGTCGTTGAAGACGTCGACCTCCAAACAATAGATGACCGCGTTTTTAAACCAGTGGCTCTGCATAGAATTTAACAGCGCAGATGGAGTGCACTAAAACAGTAAATATATTCGTTTCAGATTCAGCTATTGGTCGTACCGGGTACGGGAGAGCTGGACGACCATATCTGGTCATCGCAGTGCGGTTGAGGAGGGTTGAACTTCTTACCCTTTAGGCACCGGCGGATGACTAAAAAAACGCGAACACGCGTTCACGAAAGAGCCTCCACAGACTTTACACGCGGCTGAAGGAGTGTCCAAATGCGAATAGGAGGGAATGAGTACGGATAAGAAAGAGGAAAACAGAAGGATCAGCGAAGCTTTGGAGGAGGCTCTCACTGAAGCAGAAGCTCCAGGACAGGTTCTTGATCCGCTCGCGGAGCCGGTTGGTACTCGGGGAGTGCGCGGCACAACCACATCTGAATATGAAGAGGAAGACGCTCGGGAACGTCCGCTGGAAGATGGATTGAACCCGGAAATTCCGGAGGACGAAAACCTGAGGGTATTGGCAGCGGAGGACTACGAGGACGAACTCAAGGATACTCCTCCGGTTCGGCGCGGCACCGACGAGATCGTTGAGGGTGACACGCCGAGGTGACGCTCTCGCTGACGCTGCATCAACGGGTTAGGGGTGCGATTGGCTTTGCCCTGCTGTTCAATTTGGTGCAAGCAAGCGAGCGGTTTGAGGCGGCCAGTTTTGAGATCTTCAACTTCAGCGTGACAAGCGGGTGAAGCGGGAGGCTGTGCTTACCTGGAGTTCGCAGGCTTGCAGAACGCAGCACACAACCTTGGTTACGGGATGGACCTTACCTCGAAGCAGAACGTCACACCTCTCCGGTTTTGCTCCAGGAACTGTTCCGCTTAGAGTTCCGGTGTACGAAGGCGGCAAAGTAGTGGACGAGGGGTATTTTCAATAATCTTCAGATGGCTGCAAAGTGCGTAACTGGGTTACTGCCGGGAGAAAAAATCAGTTTTAAGAAAAATAATCCTTCATTTACTGTTTTAAAGAGAGAAATCATGTATCCTATAAAAGTTGTACGCCAAGTCCGGTATGGTTTTCGAATTGCATCGCAATATTTTTCTGCCACTACGCTTTGAGAAGTTGCTGAAAATATTGACGTTTCTAGGGTTTTCTTTCTCTTTGCCATTGATGGCACAGGAGCAGAAAGGATGGCAGTTTGACTCCGCCTCCAATTCGAGCCTTTCCAAACCCGATGCCCAGCAGGTCTATACGGTCCTGCTTCAAATGCTCGATCGATGGAATGCCCACGACATGGAAGGACATTTGGAGGTCTACTGGAAATCGCCCGAATTGTTGGTGGTCGTCGGGTCCGAACAGTTTAACGGCTGGCAGCAGCTTCATGATTCCTACATTAACGGGTACCCGGATCGCAACGCGATGGGGTTCATCCAACCTAAACGCATCCAAGTCCGGTTACTGAAGTCGGATATGGCATTGGCGCTCACCTGGTGGTCGGTCGCCTTCCCACGTTCAAAGGAGAAGATGGTGGGAAATAGCATCATGAACCTCGAAAAATTTGAGGACGGATGGAAGATCGTAGCCTCCCATACCAGTATCGGTGAAATGTGACCGGCCTGCGTTGCTCGTAATCCTGCAGAGATGAGAGATTTTTTTGAGCAACGCAGGGTGCCCGGTACAATGAAGGTGGAAGATTACGATCTGGACTTTGCGTCGGTGTTGCGCGCTACCGATCCACAAGCGCCATCATGTCGGGCGCATAACGTTCCCCTTCCACAACGATTTGTCGCAACCGCTCGTCGGTTTCCCTTAAATCGCTACCGGTCAATTGTACCGCCAATGATCCCATGTTTTCTTCCAAGTAGCGCACCCGTTTTGTGCCAGGAATCGGAATCACATCGTTCCCCTGAGCTAACACCCAGGCCAAGGCGAATTGGGCGGGAGTGCAGCCCTTTTTTGCAGCAAGCTCTTTCACCGCATCAGCCAGCTTCAGGTTATTCTCCAACGCCTCCATCGCGAAACGCGGATTGGTCCGCCTCCAATCGCTTGGATCGAGATCCGACACCTTTTGGATTGCTCCCGTCAGAAAGCCGCGACCGAGCGGACTGTACGGCACAAAACTGACCCCAAGTTCGCGGCATGCAGCCAGAACGCCGTTTGTCTTGGCCTCACGTGACCAAAGCGAATATTCGCTCTGCAGCGCCGCGATCGGATGTACTTTAACCGCTCTTCGCAAAGTTTCAGGGTTAGCCTCTGACAATCCGAGAGCTCGTACTTTACCGGCGCTCACCAGTTCAGACATCGCGCCGACTGTCTCTTCAATCGGCACCTTGGGGTCGACGCGATGCTGGTAAAAGAGGTCGATCCCGTCAATGCCGAGCCGGCCAAGACACCCGTCACACGCCCGCCTCACGTTTGCCGGAGAACCATCCACCGTCCGGGTTTGGTTTTCAGTGATCCTGAATCCGAATTTCGTGGCCACCACCACATTGTCGCGCGGAACATTCCGAAGAAAACGCCCAAGCAGTTCTTCATTGGCATAGGGACCGTAGATTTCCGCCGTATCAAGGAAGTTCCCGCCCAGTTCAAGGTAACGTTGAAGGACGCGCAAAGATTCGGCTTCATCGGTAGGGCCATAGGCGAAAGACATCCCCATACAGCCCAGTCCAAGCGATGAAACGGCGACTCCGGAACTGCCGAGCAAACGAAAAGGAATAGATGGATCTCTCATAGATCTATATCACCAATCTCGCCACCTTGAACAAGAGGTCTTTCTCACGCCGTCTCACGGCGTCTGGAAGGTTTGCCAATTGTCGCTGCGACCCGGTCTTTCCTCCCCTTCCTCGCTGCTTTGATCCTGTGTCAGGGAATCCGGCGCAGTTTCCGGATGTATTCCTTGTTCGTCGACGAGAGCAGGATCAAACTCCTGAGTTTCTTTTCTGGCTGGATCTTCAGCATGGGGGTCGGGATTCATATGCTCAACCACCTGCCCGTTTCGACACTTGCGGTTGGGTTTCCGTTCTCCGAATGTTGGCGCCAGTTTACGCTTTCTTCGTCGGGAGCTTCTTGCGTTTGGTCCTCGCAAAATCTTTAAGCTGCTTTTCAGACATAGACTCTGCCATCTTTTTTGACGCGCCTAGCAGGCTGGATTTGTCGCGCTCTCCCCGCTTCGCGGCCAATGCTGCGCCTGCGGCCATTTGCTGTTTTTTTGATTTTGCCGGCATACTATTGAATCGCCCGCTCGGCGAGCAGCGGATGTATCCTCCGGAGGGTTCTCACGGCGTGGACTCGTGCTATACGTTATCGATGTCGCGTGGCAGGGCTGGGTTGCCGCGCTGCTAACGTCTGCGCGGCCAGAGTGATTCGGCACGGGCGCCTTACCAGCAGCTGAGTTGAAGCAATTCAACGTCCTCGAAAGTTCATCACCTGTGCGAGTTGTTTCTCCAGGAGGACGATTCTCCGCGTACGCTCCGCAAAAAGAACCTCGTAAACGCTGCGTTTTCGTGGTTCAAAGTGCTTCGAGCGACATCGATGAATCAGATATCCCCTTATATTCTCCGGTCGGTCACAAGGCCAAGAAGGTACGGTGGCAAGTGAGTGCAGAAAAGGGTTTAGAAGCAATCGAGGCACGCAAGCCCGTTATCGCGCT
>JAFAQT010000283.1 GCA_019246215.1 Verrucomicrobiota bacterium | reverse complement strand
GGCTGGCAACAAGTGCCACTTTGCCTGAGTTATGCAGGAATTGTCGCCGCGTGAGATTGCTGACGGTGTTTTGTGTTTCCATTGTTTGGGGGTGTAGTGAGCTGAGGTTAGCGGGTGAGGCTGATCAGAGTTTTTTTGACCGGCCGTTTTGCGGTGGATTGTCGTATGGTGAGTCGGGTTTCGAACATGATTTCAGAAGTCTCCAACAGCGGATTCTGAATGCGGAGGAGAATGTTTTCCATTCCCTGGAGGCCAATTTGATAGATCGGCTGGGCACCGGTGGTCAGCGGCGGATCAAGGAGGGGCGCCATTTGGATGTCGTCGATACCGACCACGGAGGTATCGGACGGAACACGGTGCCCGTGTCTTTTGAGCGTCGAGATAACCCCGATCGCGACCAGGTCATTTGCTGCGACGATCGCGGTCGGAGGGTAACGCAAAGAAAGCAACTGTTGGGCGCCTCGAATACCGTCCTGGAGTTCGAATCCGCCGTCGACCAGATACTCCGGGCGAATGGGGAGGTTCGCATCGAGGAAGGCTTTCTTGAACCCTTCGATCCTCATCTGGGCGATGTTCTTGGAGGGTGGCGGAGTGATAAAAGCGATCCTTCGATGGCCCAACCCAAGCAAGTGATTGGCAGCGGCCCTGGTAATCTCAGTTTCGCTGACCCGGAGCGCAACGATTCCCTGTCCCGGCTGCGCGGAGCCAAGGCTGGCGATCGGTATGTGATGGGATGCCAACTTCGTTAGCACGGGCTCGGAGTCGGCGGGTCCGGAAACGCAGGAAACCAGAATCCCGGCGACCCGATGGCGCTGAAGCAGTCGCAAATATTCGATTTCCTTCTCGGTATCCTCATCGGAATTGCAAAGGAAAATGGAATATCCCTTCTCGCTGGCGGCATCCTCCGCGCCACGGACGAATTCCGGAAAGAAAGGATTGGTGATCGTCGGAATGAGCACTCCGACGGTGTGACTTTTCCGGGCGCGAAGACTGCTGGCGATCCCGTTGGGACGATATTGGAGACGTTCGATCGCCAGCAAAACCCGGTCCCGGGTCGGATCGGAAATACCCGGCTTACGATTGACGACTGCAGAGACGGTCTGGATCGAGACATTGGCCATCCGGGCAACGTCGGTAATGGTCGTCTTACGAAGCGAGCTCAATTGGGGGATGAACGTTGCTATTCTAGATTGACGTCAGCGTCAATCGGGAAGTTAATCGAACGTGCGGAGATCGAGGTGTCAATGCGATCGCGTCCATACCGAGCAAGTTTCTGAACTCAGTCGAACTCTTTACCAATTTTTATTCCCTCGCTGACGTCGATAACCCGACCGGGATGTTCTTGATAATACTGAAGAGCATCTGGGTCCGCATTTCTCTGGCGGACATTCTCGAATCAAACTCTGCTCGGGCGATCCCCATCGCTATAAAAAAGATTCCTATAAGCACTATTTTCATAAGTGGCAAAATCCATTTCGAAGCAGACGAAATTCTCGATGGTTATACGGGTTAAGTACCTCGTTCCACCGGTAATCGCGATAAATCCGTATGTGCGATCACATAAGGGTAAGTTATGTTTCCCGTTAAAGCATAGTTCCGGCAGGGACGTTGAAGGGTAAGGAGGAGATTTTTATGGTGGCGGATTGTGCGCCGTGAAGTCCAACAAGAAGGCAGAGCATTAACGGTGTCAGAGTAGGCTTAAACATGCAATCGTTTGGTAAGAGAAATATACGCTAACATTATACCCACCAAAGTTTAGGGACTAAATTGTGATTCGTACTCTCCAGAGCCATACAGACTACTCACCAGATTGCCATTTTATCAGCTTCGGCACTCCTACTTACAAAGCTTCGATGACTTCCACCATATCAATAATGGAGAGCTTTACTATGAGATAGAAACCTCGACTGCGCCGAAATTACTTTCGCTGGGTTTTTCGGCCAAGTTAAAGATTCTCAAAATTCCAGGCGAAGTACTGCTTTACATGGATCCGTATCTCAATAAGCAGAGCAGGAGCGTTAGGGTCAAATAGCGAGCGCTTGGCACAGCGAATCGACCAGCAGTTGTACCGTACGCCGCCCAGACCGGGGTGCCTGGAGCATTGAGAGCGGCTTGCATCAGCGTTGCCGGGCGCTGGTGGTCTTCGAAAAAGGCGGATTGGGAATCGCTTTCGCGT
>JAFAQT010000069.1 GCA_019246215.1 Verrucomicrobiota bacterium | reverse complement strand
TTGAGATCTTACGGCACCAAGAGGCTCCCGAACTCGCCTTTCTGGAGAAAGTATCAAATTTGATCTTGGAATACATGATCGCCGATCTGCTAACTCGCGGCAGAGCAAAGAACGACCCGAACTTCGAAGAATTTCACGACAGGGTTTTAGCACTGATATCGGAAAATGAAGCTGATGCTTCTAAATTTCCGTGGCTGGCACGCCTGGTTGAGCCGGTGAGACGTCACTGATTTCTAAGCGCCCAGCGCGCGAGGCGAAAAAAAGATCCCAGAAACTCGATCTTCAGTTCGTAGTCCAGAGAGATACGCCGGTCGCCTTCTAAAAACCTGAGATCGCCGACTTTCCGAGCGGTCTCACGCATCGTCCTAACACCTCGGCCACTTGGGTTGGCGTCCAGGGTTTGGATAACACATCGTCAAAGCCGTGCCGACGGAATTCGGACATAATGGGAGTGTCAGAGTATCCGCTGGACACGATTAATATCGCAGATTCATCAATTTGCCGGAGACGGGCCGCTACCTCTTCGCCTCCAATACCACCAGGGATAGTCAAATCTAGCAATACCGCGTCAAAGCACCGACCCAAGTCTTTTGCTCTTTGATAAAGCTCGATCGCTTCTGCGCCATTCCTGGCGCACTCTACCTCGTAACCCAACTGGTCCAGAATCCGCGCCAATAATTGGCAAATCGGTTCTTCGTCATCCATTATCAGAATTCGACCGCTACCGGTTTGCAGCGGCTTACCGATCGAAGTTTCCGCCGTTTTCACTGCCGTGCAGGCAGGCAGGTAAACCGAAAAAGTGGTTCCTGCGCCCGGTGTCGAATTCACACTGATGTGGCCCTCATGTTTGGCAACGATTGCATTCACTGACGCAAGACCAAGACCTCTTCCGTTCGGTTTGGTGGTAAAGTAGGGATCGAAGATGCTAGGTAAAATTTCAGCCCCGATTCCGCATCCATGGTCCGTAATGGAAATAACAACGTACCTGCCAGCGGGCAGCGGCAGGGAATTGGCATTGGGTACGAGGTTTTCGGCACGGACTTCAATCGTTCCGCCCTCGGGCATTGCTTGCCGCGCATTTAGCAAAATGTTGTGCAGTGCATGACTGATTTGCTCAACATCGATGTTTGCCGGCCAGAGATCGCATCCGATGAAGAGCTCGATAGTAGCTGTAGCTCCGGCTCGCGCTAGGTCCACCGCGTCTTTGACGACTGCGGCCAGTTGAGTTGGCCGCCGGACCGGAGCTCCGCCCTTTCCAAAAGTTAAGAGCTGCGAAGCCAGTGAGGTGGCTCGTTTACACGCCGCCGCGGCCTGGTCGAGTATTTCCCCGACCGGATCCGCGGCTTTAAGCTGCATCTTGGCAAGCGCGATATTGCCGCAAATAATGGTAAGAAAGTTGTTAAAGTCGTGCGCAATTCCACCGGCCAAAACACCGAGCGACTCCAGCTTACGACTGCGGAGCAATTCCGCTTCTACCACTTTGCGCTGCTCTATCTCAGCCACCAATCGCTCATTGGATTGCTGGAGTTCCGCTGTGCGCTCGGCAACACGCGTGGCTAATTCATCATGGGCTTGTTGGACGGCTGCTTGGGCCTCTTTCAGGGCGCGCTCTGCTCGAATCCTCTCGGTGATGTCAATGGCATGCCCAAGAACCAATGGGGGGCCTTCCAGCCGATCATATCGGATATTGCGGCAAAACCAGATGCGCTCGCTGCCATCTCTGGCCACGATGCGCATCGGACCGCTGCTAATCGGCTCGGTCCGGATGCGGAACAGGTACTCGTCAAAGAGATGGCGAACGGAGGGCGCCAAAAATTCCCTCAGGTTCCGGCCAATGCCATCATCCGGATTGTACCCCTCCTCCTGATTATATCCAAGTGCTTGAGCGGCAGCAGGATTGATAAAACGCAAAACCCCGTCCAGGTCATGGATACACATCAATCCAAGGCTGTTCTCCACCAGAAGGCGGTACAATCCCAATTGCTCAATCGAGGCCTCGATGGAACTGCGATCCCCGCATGAGCAAGCGTCATTCATCGCACGGGCTTTTCTCAGACATTCGACGCTCCAACCCCGCCCTGCCGGCACAGCTTAGATTAGCCTGATTAAATCTTTCGATTGTTTAGTGCGAAATCTCATCAGAGCTCTCAGCCACCTCTAGCGCGGAGCCTACAGATGAACCTCAATACATTAACCTAGCGTAATGCAGAATAATCCAGACGGCAATCCATATTAAAATCCTGTCTCACGCTGCCGGGGTCCGCCCGGGCTCGGCGAACAGACATTTTCAGGCATCAGGCCGAATGAATATTTATCATAATTTCCGTAAAGTGGCGCCGCAACTGACCGTAGTACGCTGTATGCGCCAGAAAGACCGTCACCCTCATTAACTGCAACTCAATGTTCTTGCGGTGCTTCGCGCTCTCTCACGTAGTCCGATCTCCTAAGCTCCAACACGACGCGCGGGGTGCACCGGCATTGAACACCGGGACCTATTCCCAAAAAAGCTTAAGGATTCTCATCAAAATCTTGATAATAGCAGCCTCATCTTTCTGCTTGCCAGTCATGGCACAGGAGCAGCATGGATGGCAACTCGACTCGCTCCATATCCATTCGGTTTCCAAGCCTGAGGCCCAGCAGATTTATGACCTTTTGCTAAAAATGCTTGATCGTTGGAACGCCCACGACGTGGAGGGATACCTGGAAGTTTATTGGAATTCGCCAGAATTATTGGTGGTGGTCGATTCTGAGCAGTTTACCGGATGGCAGCACCTCCACGATGCCTATCTTAATGGCTACCCCGATCGCAATTCGATGGGGTTCATTGAACCTCAGCGCATCCAAGTCAAGCTGCTGAAACCCGATCTCGCACTTGCCCTCACATGGTGGTCGATCTCATTTCCCACCTCCAAGGACAAGGTGGTAGGCAATACCACAATGAATCTGCAAAAGTTCGACGAAGGTTGGAGGGTCGTTGCCGCTCATTCTAGTACCGCCGATATGTAACGACTAAACCGTCTTAAAAGAACGCTTCAACCGCCTTAATCCCCGCTTTCGTAACCAAGTGATACACTCCTCACAAAAGGATGTTGAAACGGCGGCACTGGAAGCGTCTTAATGGGCCTCTGCTCTTTTGTACTCTTCACCGAGTCGCCAAAATGGAGACTAGTGCATCGTTTCATAAGCGGGAGGCATACCGTCGTTGGCGATTTGGCCGATTTTCAAGACGCGAGCGACGAGCATACTTGGATTTATACCTGAGAAGCGAGCAACGCAGAAAATCGGCCAAAGCGCCGAGGGCCCTCCGGCTTGGCCTGAAAGGTTCGGCTGCGTCGTTGCTCATTCATTACGTATCGCAGCGGATATGCTTCTCACGCACGCCCAGTATCTAAAGCCTTTTGAAGCCAAACGGTATCCTTCCACTTATGAGGCAATGCGCTAGGTCTACCATGGCAGATCCCTTCTTTCGCGCATGTCTGTGTCCTTGATTGTCTTCTCAGGTAATCGTTTACCAGCGGAGACCTCCTCTTTTGTGGCTGAATGGTCTAACCGTGTTCAGTTAGAATTGAACTTCGCTCAAAATCGACCGG
>JAFAQT010000039.1 GCA_019246215.1 Verrucomicrobiota bacterium | reverse complement strand
TGGCACTCCGCAGGAAGGCAGGTAGAATCGAGACTGGGCTAATAACAAACCTTAATTGTTTACTTCGACCATTAGGAGCAGCCCGGTGGCTCCGCAATGCAGTTGCGGAGCCACTCCCGCTGGCTGGAGCGAGGTATTACGGCACAGCGAAATCTGCCGATTACGCGTACGCCGCCAGGTCAGTTGTCAGGGAACGCTCTTAACCGGCTTCGCATAATTTACCATTCCTGAGATATCGATTACCACGACCGGTTCTTCGCCCACGACCCATGCGTCATGTCCCGGAGGCAGCAGCGATACTTCACCCGGGCCAAACTCATCCTCACTCCCGTCATCCATGCGCACCCTGATACGCCCGGAGACATGGTACTGCAGGTGACCCGCCTCGCAGCTTTCCGTATTAACAATTGGTTTTACGCAGGTCGACCATTTCCACCCTGGTTGCAGGGTGGCACGGCCAAAGGTAACTCCGCCTAAGGTTACAAGTTCCAAATGGCCCTTGTCGAACGAACGTTTCTCGTCCGGGGCTGACAAAGTCTTTTTTTCCATCTGTGACATAGGCTAAGCCTAGAAAATCGGCAGACTGGAGCAAAGCCTATTTTGGTTACATTCCCACGCGTTTAGGATTCAAAACGTAGAAAAGAGCTCTTCAAGTTCACCTTAGATGGGATCGTGAAAGCATGCACATGTCAGCGTGCATCTCGGGGCGAGACAGCCAGACCATCGTTGCCGGGATGACTTTGGCCGATTTTCTGCGTCGCTCCCTTCCGGAAAATCGGCCCGATTGCCATATGAGACGATGCGCTAGCGAACTGGAGGGGCCATAAACTCTGGACCGACAGGATCTCGAATGGTTTTCCTGAGAATTCCGTCGACCGCAGCGTAGTCGTCAGCGGAAAGCTTCCATCCAAATGCTTCCTCGACTTCGTCTAGCTGCGATGGGTTTCGCGCGCCCCAAAGAGCCGCCATCGTTTCTCCCCGATCGAGAATCCAACGAATCGCGAAAGCGAGCAGACTCTTTCCATAGTTTGCCTGGGCATGTTGGGCCAGCAAATCCGCCGCGCTCAGGTATTGCGAAAGACGAGGCTCCAGGAATTTTGGGTCTTTGAGCCTTAGGTCATCTCCCTGGAACTTTCGCGCGCGACTCATTTTGCCCGAAAGCAGCCCTCGACAAATCGCTCCGTACGAGAGCACAATGAGCTTGTGTTCCAGGGCATATGGCAGAATGTCCGACTCGATCTCGCGCTCAAAAATATTGTACGGCGGCTGCGTAGTGTGGAGAGGAGCGACGCTGCTCCAGGCCTCCATTTGCTGCGCTGAGAAGTTACTGACACCGAGCGCCAATACTTTGCCTTCGCGTTGAAGTCTCAGAAGAGCTTCGGCTGTCTCTTCAATTGGCACCGAAGAATCGGGCCAGTGTATTTGGTAAATATCGATGCGGTCTGTCCGCAATCGGCGCAGGGAATCTTCAACTTCCTTTCGAATACGCTTAGGAGAAGAATTTCGATGGACCTTCCCATCCGCCCACTCCAAAGCCACTTTCGTGGCGAGCACCGTCTTATCCCGCCGTCCTCCCTCGGCAAGAGCTTGACCCACAACCTCTTCCGAGTGGCCAAATCCATAGACGGGCGCGGTGTCGATTAAGGTGATTCCGGCATCTACCGCATGCTGGATGGTTTCGATCGACTCAAGGTCATCGGTTCCACCCCACATCGCGCCGCCCATGGCCCAAGTTCCCAAACCGATCCGCGTGATTGGTGTTGGAATCTCATCGCAGCTGATTTTTTCTGTGATCATATTCAAATGCAAATACTTCAGAGAGCGATATAAATCGATTTGTGCGCCGGGGCAATGGACGTCACTCACCGCATTGACAGAGCGTTCTCCCGTCCGTAATGGGGTTGGAAAACTCGGCACGATCTTGATCGGCTCTTGTCATAACCCCGAATTGGCGTCCGGCGATTTCAAGGCCGGATCAGTTGCCCCTGATTCGAGGTGCTTTCCAAAATGCCCAGAGAACCTCGCTGCAACTCGAGTTGCAACTATGCACTACCTGTATCACTTGTTCTTAGGCGTGCACTCCGATCCGACCCATGTTGCTTAACCAGTTTATTGTACAGACCGAGGATAAGAATCGTGGGAGCCCATTGCCCGACAAAAAGCGATTCATGCTGCCTATCTAGCATTTTTAGGACCAGCGAGGCAGCAACTGAAGCTCCGGCAGTCCATAAGAAAGCATCAGAAGGGAGTTTGGCGGTCTGTTCTTCAATGGCCCGTGCTACTGGGCCTTCTCGATGTGCAGTGTCATTTGTCATTTGCAATTGTACGAATGCGCCCTTTCTATAGGATGCACTTATATTAATCTACAGGCAGTGCTCCTGGAGAAGTGGCAATTCATCAGCAATGAGTTTTGCTGCTATGCCTTGGATCAGCACCGAAGAATTAAACGCTCTGTTTTCAGGAGTATTTATTTTGGTGGGTTGTTTTGCATCAATGGAATTCAAGCCTCTTGCGGAGGTTGGCACTAGGGAAGCTTCGGGGTGGCACTTACTTCGTCAACCCGCCTTTGGAGACTTCGTCAACACGCGCTGGGAGACCATCCTCAAGGAAATGCAGGTGTTGGCGGGTGTGACTGCATTGTAGGCGGGATCACCATCACGCCCGCGTGCGAACGGGTACTCGCGTGGTCGGTTCCCTGCGTGACGACGCTCAGTCTGGTGGTGAACGGCCTAAAGACGCCTGGAATCCGCAGAAGGGCGCCTCGGTAGGGGTGCAGGCGGCGACCACGGATTACGGCGAAGCGCTCGTGCTGCAGCAGCGAGGTCAAATCGGCAGTATAAAGGTCTACCAGTTCGACCGCACCGAAGAGGCGATGACGGACCTTGATGCGGAGCGCGCCGCAGCGATGATGAAAGGGGCCCCGGCTTAAGTTGAACACTTGGCTTTTCTGAGGTATCTCGTGCACCCCGCCACGATTCGAAATCGATTTTGGGGCAGAGAATCGTTTGCTGCACAGGGCCAGATCAACTTACCTGCGGATGTTGAAAAGAACGGACCACCTTGTCTGGCAGCAATGGCCAAAGATCGGTGAAAACACACTCCGGGAATCCTTGAGCACGGGTCAGCTGAATTTTCTTCTCAAGCGGGTTGCCGATCGCGTTTAGGCGATGCAGCTCCGCTCGGCTGATCCAACCTTTCAGGAGGGATGGAAATACCGCGCTGACCACTGGATAATCAGTCCCATGCAGGAGACGCTTCGGATCTTCGCGCAGCCGTTCGAGCGATGCCAAATGGGTGATGTGGGATAGCGGCGAAAGGTCCCCGTAAAGATTCGGGTACCGCTCACGCATTTCCAAAAAGGTTCGAAAATGGTCTCCGTCCCACGGCAGGGCGCGTGTTCCGCAGTGAGCCGCAATAACTGTCACTCCGCACTCGAGCGGGAGCCGAAGACAGTCAGGCGATTTGAGGTCGTTGCAGACGCTTCGGACGCAAAACTCGCCTCCGGTATGGGCCAGGAGCGGTAAATGCAGCTCGGCCAAGCGTTCCCAGAAACCTTTGTAGCGATTTTCATTACAGTCGACATTCTGCACGCAGGGCAACAGTTTGAGCAGGGCGGCTCCCTGATCCGCGCAGCGCTCGAGTTCTTCGAATGCGTCCGGCCGAGCGGGATGGATGGAAACGCCGGCCAAGAATTTAGAATGCTGTCGGGCAACGGCGATCACGGCGTCGTTCGAAACGTAAAGGTCGGAAAGATCCTTCCGTGGACAGCCGGATGAATCGCGCACCCAATCATAAGCCAGGAGTACCGCCGCGGAGAGCGATGATTCGTCCAGCCAACCGAGGAGTCTATCCAGGTATCGCCGGTTAAAATCCGGGCCTCCAAATCCGCCCCGAAGTCCAATCTCATGGGCGGCAGCTGCCAGGAAAGGCCTCATGACCCAGCGTCGGCGGAACCAACCGCCAGCACTGCTTTGCCCGTTTAAAGAAAGATGTACATGCACATCGATCGGACCAAGACCGAATGCTGCGTTGGGTGGCATCATGGCGTTTTACGCGGTCCTCGTCATTTACCTGCGATCGATCCTCGCGCAAAGCGTTTTCTGATTGCGCAACAACCAGTCACAGACTTGTGCACTGGTCTAGTTCTGGTGCACCGTCTCATGTCCGAGATCCTTCTTGACTGGCCCGGGATCGAAGACGAGTAACCCCGCGATCGAGGCTAGGACGAGGGCTCCGCCTGACAGCATCGCGGCGTCCAGGGGTTCGCCCAGGACCGCCCATCCGAGCCCGACAGCGATGATGGGATTGACGAAAGTATATGTGGCTACAAATGTTGGAGGGACGCGCTCAAGCAGCCAGACGTAGGCGCCAAAGGCGACGACGGTCCCTGCCACAGTCAGATATATCCACGCGAAGACGGAGTGCGGCGAAAGTTCGGCAAACTTGAACCTGTAAAATTCCCCACCCGCCGCGCTAATGCCGAGCAGCGTGGCGCCGCCGATGATAAGCGCCATTCCGGAGACCGCGATGGCGCGGGTCTCTTTCGAGGCGAGGCGCTCGGACAGGACGGAGCCGAGCCCCCAGGAGAGGCTCCCAGCGAGCAGCAACGCGAGGTCGGAGAGGTGTGTGCCGGCCTGTCCTGCAGTGAGCTCGTGCCATGCAATCAGCGCGACTCCGGCGAGGCCTGGGAACAAGAGTGCCAAGGTCCGCAATCGAGCGGACTCGCCGGCGGGGGGATACGAAGCCGATCATGGCGATCCAGAAGGGAATTGTGGCTAGAATAATTGCAGCTACACCGGAGGGAATGCGTTGCTGAGCGAAAGCCAGGACGCC
>JAFAQT010000208.1 GCA_019246215.1 Verrucomicrobiota bacterium | reverse complement strand
TTTCGCTCGAAACTCACCGATCCACGGCGTTTTCGGTTCCCGAACAAAATCGGACGCACCAGGATTCGATTACAGCGCGTTGATGCCTTGGGCGGTATGTGGACATGGGGGGCAAATCGGCCTCGGAGCTTGACCGATTGAACTTTTTCGCATTGACCTGCCGCGGGCGAAATTATAGTCATTCGATCTGTCCCTCAGCGTCTTTGCGCTCAGCCCGCAAAGAAGCGAGGTTTCTCCCAGGTTAGAACCTCGTGCGGATTGATTTGGAGAACGAGCAAAATCGAGATCTTGGATCGGCGGCGATCGCACCCGCGCGCCGCGCGAGTTCCCGCCCTCCAAAAGCCGGCGACGAACCAATTCGAGAACCTCCTCGGTTATCTCGGCGCCGCAAGTTCTTGAATCGACATGCGCGGACAATAAATCTGTTGCCGCCTCGTTGCCACTTTTTTGTTCGTTTATGTTCGTTCACGGTCACAACCATGCGCGTTTTCCCTAGGGAGAGCATGTTTTCCCTAGGGGTCCGTTTGGTTTGGGGTGCCATTGTAAGTCCTTTGATTTGCGCATCGACCTTGGAGCAGCGCCAGTTTAACCGAGTTGTTCGTGCACCGATTCTTTTGGATGTTGCCGAGCAAAGCACGCCGTTTTCCGAAGACAGAGGATCTATCCGGCTTGGCCAGGGGATATACACGCTAAAATGTGAAAGCAAAGCGCGTCGATCCTGCTCCTCAGAAATTTATGTGGTTCCGCGACGCAAAAGCATTGAAGAACTTTCCGGGTTTTACCATCTAGGTTAGCTATGACCTACAAAGACTTCTATGCTCAAGCACTGCTAAGCTCGCTACCCATCGCTTACGCGGTGGAAAAAGATCTGGTCCAGGGCCCGGAACCTACGCCGGAAAACGTCGCTTTGGGAGCTTCTCAACTTGCCATGGCGCTAACGGAGCTGCTGGCAAACACGATTGAGAGCGTTCCAGGGGGCACTACACAATTTTAATCCGTATCGCTCCAAAACCAAGGTTATTGAATGGATCCCTGAAGGTGATTGGGTGAGAATTGAAGATGCGTATCTTCAACACCCCCGCTTCGCGCGGCCCGGAGGTCCATCTCCTTTCAAACGGTCGTTATCACCTGGCGATCAGCAACGCCGGTGGCGGCTACAGCCGCTGGCGCGATTTGGCGGTCACCCGCTGGCGCGAGGATGCCACTCGCGATTGCTGGGGGAATTTTGTTTATGTGCGCGATGCATCGACGGGGGAATTCTGGTCCGTAACTTATCAGCCTACCTTACGGGCGACTGAACAATACCAGGTTACTTTTGCGGGGGCGGCGGCCGAGTTTCGCCACCGTCACAGCGATCTGGATATCCGCGCGGAAATCTGCGTTTCATCGGAAGACGACGTGGAGTTGCGACGCGTGACCCTTACGAATCGTTCCACACGAGAGCGAACTATCGAACTGACAAGTTACGCCGAAGTTGTTCTCGCGGTTCCCGGGGCAGATGAAGCTCATCCAGTCTTTAGCAATCTCTTTGTGCAAACGGAGTTCGTGCCGGCGGATTCAGCCATTCTGTGCACCCGGCGTCCTCGTTCAGAAGGCGAAATGCGCCCCTGGCTCTTGCATTCAGTCGTGGGTGAACAAGGTGCAAGGGGAGTTATCTCCAGTGAAACGGACCGAGCAAGATTTGTCGGGCGAAGTCGCACTCCCCTTAACCCCGCGGCAATGCAGCTTGTTTCGCCCCTTTCTGATACGGCAGGGTCGGTGCTCGATCCGATCGTTTCGCTTCGGCGCACGTTCGGATTAGCGCCCAATCAAACAATCCGAGTCGGTTTCGTGCTGGGTGTGACAGAAACTCGGGAAACGGCACTGTCGCTCGTCCGCAAATATCAAGAGCCACAGGCGTTCGATCACTCCTTTGATCTTGCCCGGACCGATAGGGCCTTGGGCGAACTCAACATAAGCGATGACGAAGCCGAAGTTTATCTGCGGCTGGCCGGCGCTTTGATTTACGCCGATCCCGCCAAACGCGCTGCCTCGGACGTATTGCTGGCAAACCGACGCGGCCAAACTGGACTTTGGAAGCTTGGCATCTCCGGCGATATCCCGATTGTCCTATTGAGTATCAGCGATCCAACCAAGATCCAGATCGTCGAGCAAATCCTGCAGGCGCACGCCTACTGGCGAAAAAAGGCACTGCCGGCGGACCTGATGATTTTGATCGAAGAGCTTTCGGATTCTCCGCAAACTCTATTTGATCGGATTATCAGTTTGGTTGCGGCTCGGCACAGCGCGGAGATGCTGGATAAGCGAGGGGGCGTCTTTATCCGGCACCTGGAGCAGATCTTTCCTGAAGACCTGGTGCTACTTCAGTCGGCCGCTCGCATCGTCCTATCCGATGAAAAGGAAAAGCTATCCGGTCATTTGGAGTCGGAGACTAAACCTGAGTTTTCAGTTTCCGCGCTCGCACCGACGCCGTCTGTTTTGCCCGATACTCCCAAATCCTTGGCTCCGGGTGACCTCCTCTTCCACAATGGGCTCGGTGGTTTTACTCCCGACGGCCGTGAATACGTGGTGACTTTGCAATCGGGACAAGCAACACCGGTCCCGTGGGTCAACGTAATCGCAAATCCCTCTTTCGGAACAGTCGTTTCAGAAAGCGGATGCGGCTACACCTGGGCGGAAAATTCGCACGAGTTTCGTCTGACGCCTTGGAGCAACGATCCGGTTACCGATGCCCCTGGAGAGGCCTTTTACATTCGCGATGAGCATAGCGGAATCTTTTGGTCGCCAACACCTTTGCCCGCACCCGGAACGATGCCTTATGTCATTCGCCATGGCTTCGGCTATAGCGTATTTGAGCACGCGGAGAACGGCATTGCTTCCGAGTTGACCGTCTTTATAGCCATGGATGCGCCGCTAAAATTCTCGGTCTTCAAATTCCGGAACGTTTCGGGTCGTCCGCGCCGGATATCTGTAACGGGCTACTGGGAATGGGTGCTTGGCGAACAGCGCCAAAAAAACTTGCTTCATGTGCAAACCGAAGTCGACCACGAGACCGGTGCGTTGTTGGCGCGCAATTTTTACAATACCGATTTTTCTGGAAGGGTCATCTTTCTCGATGTTGCTAATTCGGCGCGAACCCTGACGGGAGATCGAAAGGAATTTCTAGGCAGGAACGGAAGTATATCAAATCCTGCGGCCCTCAATCGGGAGCGACTTTCAGGAGAAACTGGGGCAGGGCTTGATCCTTGCGGGGCCATCCAAGTCCCAATTGATTTGGCCGACGGAGAGCAAGGAGAGATCCGGTTCTGTCTTGGAGGCGCACGCGACTTGGAGCACGCCCGAAGCCTGATCGGACGCTGTCGTGAAACCGCTGCCGCCAGAGCTACCCTCGAAGACGTTTGGCAATATTGGAAACAAACGCTTGGGGTGATCCGGGTGGAAACACCCGATAAATCGGTAAACCTGATGGCCAACGGCTGGCTCTTGTATCAGGTATTGAGCTGTCGTTTTTGGGGGCGCAGCGGTTTTTATCAATCCGGCGGGGCATTCGGATTTCGCGACCAATTGCAAGACTCGATGGCGCTCGTCTACGCCGAACCGAGCTTGACACGCGAGCATCTTCTACGCGCGGCGGCACATCAATTCCGCGAGGGCGACGTACAGCATTGGTGGCACCCACCGACAGACCGGGGTGTGCGGACCCATACTTCGGACGACTATCTCTGGCTACCCTACGTCACCTGTCATTATATTTCGTCTGTAGGAGACCTAGCAATTCTCGATGAGAAGATCCCCTTTCTGGAAGGGCGCCCAATCAAACCGGAAGAGGAATCTCACTATGATTTGCCGAGTCGCTCCCAGGAGTCAGGCACGTTGTACGAACATTGCGTGCGCGCCATCGAGCATGGGCTGAGATTCGGCATCCATGGCCTGCCGCTGATCGGGAGTTGCGACTGGAATGACGGAATGAATCTGGTAGGAAAAGAAGGGCGCGGCGAAAGCATTTGGCTGGCTTTCTTTTTTTATGATGTGCTCACGCGGTTTGCTGAAGTGGCGCGGAGACGCAACGAAAACGCTTTTGCCGAGCGGTGCCTGGCGCAAGCGCGTCAACTGCACGAAAACGTCGAGCAGCATGGTTGGGATGGCGAATGGTACCGCCGCGCCTATTTCGATAACGGCGAACCACTCGGCTCGCAAAACAATCTGGAATGCCAGATCGATTCACTGCCACAGAGCTGGGCCGTTTTAAGCGGTGCGGGCGATGCAGACCGCGCAAGGCAGGCGATGCAGGCGGTAGAGAAGCGCCTTGTTCGTTCCGAAGCAAAGCTGATTCAACTGCTAGATCCACCGTTCGATCGTTCCGTACCTAACCCCGGCTACATCCAGGGCTATGTCCCGGGTATTCGGGAGAACGGCGGCCAATATACTCATGCTGCGATCTGGGTCGTAATGGCACGTGCGCTCCTAGGGGATAACGATCGGGCCTGGGAACTGTTTGCCTTGCTTAATCCTGTCAATCACGGGTCCACTCCAGCCCAAATTAGCACCTACAAAGTGGAACCTTATGTCGTTGCAGCGGATGTTTACGCAGTCTCGCCACATACGGGGCGGGGCGGCTGGACCTGGTATACCGGCTCCGCCGGTTGGATGTATCGACTATTGAGCGAAGCACTTTTAGGTTTGAGGTTGCACGGGAACAGATTGCAGTTAACGCCTCGTCTTCCGAAACATTGGCCAACGTGCAAAATCGATTACCAGTATCGGCAAACGTCTTATCATATCACCATCTCCAGATCGCCAGACGGCGCTTCTGGCTTCGGTCAATTTTACCTCGATGGAGAAGAACTGACCGACAGAACAATCCACTTAGTAGATGATGGACGCGATCACAGCGTCGAAACGCGATGGCCAAATGCGCCAGCATAGTCTTGGCCTAAAATCGCTCGTCGCTCGTGCCGTTGTCCGACGCGAACATTCTCCTAAGAACCTTTTTTGCGGCCAGCAGTAGCCTCTCGAGCTACGAGACAATGCAGCAGCCACCATGGCTCATGGATCTTAGGTTACCCCTTAGCAGCCGGCTTTTCTGTCGGCTTTGGAGTCGCAACGTTAACAGCCATACCGTCTGTGAGTCCGTCCGAGGGATTCAAAACGACCTGGTCCGATTCCGAGAGTCCCTGGGAAATCTGCAGTTTGCTCCCGAGATCCCGATTAATCACGATTTTTCGGATTTCGATTTTCCCGTCCGAGTGGACGACTCCGACGCTTGGCCCTTCCGATCGAAACAAAAGCGTATTTGAGGGAACCGTGACCAGTCCGCTATCGCCCTCCAGTTTAAGACTGATCTGCGCGTACGCTCCGGGCAGCAGCTCCTCAGTCTCATTTGGAACTTCCAGCTCAGTCAGCAATGTCCGGGAGGTTGGATCTATCGCACCGGCCGTATTGGTCACATGAGCGCGATACTTACGGTCTGGAAGTTCGTTCAGCGTGAGCTCCGCTTGCACCCCTGGTTTTATAAAACGTGCAAATGTCTGAGGCACATTGATGTAAACTCGGAGGGGCGAGGTTTGTGCCATCCTGAAGAGTTGCACGCCGGTACCCGAGGGCACGAACGCTCCGATGTCGGTGTCCCGTTCTGTTACGATTCCGTCAAATGGCGCTTTGACAGTTTTAAAGCCTTCAAGCGCGTTAAGCGCATTTAAGGAGGCTTGATCGGCGTTGACGGTCGCTTGAGTTTGCCGATAGGTGTCAGAAGCGGTGTCGAAATCTTGCGCGGCAATGACCTTGCGGTTAAATAAATCCTGATCACGCTTGAAGGTGGATCCGGCCAGGTCCCGAGCTGACTCCGCTACTTTGAGCTGGGCCTTGGCCTGGTTGAACTGCTGGTCGAGCTGGGGGGTGTCGATCTCCGCAAGAACGTCCCCTGCCTTCACTTTCGCCCCGATATCAAAGTACCATTTCTTCAAGTAGCCGCTGGTTTGAGCAAAAATTGGAGCTTCGATGTAGGCCTTGGTTTGGCCTGGCAAGTGAAGGGGTATGATCGTGGCCGCTTTTTCCGGATGGATCACGCTCACTGTGATTTGGGCGGCTTCGTTTGATTGCTGCTGAAGTCGCGCGTTCTTCGCTGTGCGGGACGAGACACCCATGATGGCGATCGCTATGAATATTGCGCCGCCAGCCAAAAAGGAGAGCTTGATGCCTTTCCGGTTGCTCCTTTCAGCGATGGGCGACTTCTCTTCCAATGGATCGGTTTCCTTTAGGGTACCGTGCGTCATTTTTGTCTCCAAAGAAATTATTTTGCGGTACGCGTGACGATCGTTGGTCGATTTGCGAATTTGTTTTTGCGCATTGCGGCGAATACCGTTGGCACAAAAAACAGGGTGGCGATCGTCGCAAATAACAGGCCGCCGATCACGGCTCTTCCCAGAGGTGCATTCTGCTCACCGCCTTCTCCCAGGCCTAAAGCCATCGGAACCATGCCAATAATCATGGCGATAGCGGTCATCAGGACCGGACGCAGTCGGACATAGCCGGCCTGCAGAGCGGCTTGGTAAGAATCTCGATATTCGTCAAGGACCTGGTTGGCGAAGGTTATCACCAGGACGCTGTTCGCTGTCCCCACACCCATACACATGATGGCCCCCATCAGCGCGGGGACGCTAAGCGTTGTGCCGGTGACAAATAGCATCCAAACGATCCCGGCAAGGGCGAGAGGGAGCGCGGTAATAATAATCAAGGGGTCGATCCAGGATTGAAAATTCACAACCATCAACAAATAGACCAGCACCATGGCAAATACGAGACCTCCGATCAATCCCGTGAACGAGTCGTTCATGGTTTGGACCTGGCCGCGCAACACCATTCGGCTTCCTTTGGGTAAATCTTTCTGCGCAGCATCCATTACTTTCCGAACTTGAGAGGCGACATAGCCGAGATCTTTCCCTTCAGCCCCACCGTACACGTCGACTACCGGCTGGATATTATAATGCGTCACGATTGGAGGTTCGGAGCTCCGAGAAACTTGCACGAGATTGCCGAGGATTTGGGTCGGCGCTCCTGTCGAAGATGCTCCGGAGGTTGACGTCGTTCCCGCAGGTCCGAAAATCGGGAGGTCGCGTAAGGCGTCCAGCGAGTCTATCGAATATTGAGGTGCCTGTGTGTTCACTGTATAGCTGACGCCGTTTTTAGGATCCAGCCAGAAATTGGGATTGGTTTGTTGACTTCCGCTCAAGGCCCCCAGTAGTGAGCCGGCGACCTGGTTCTCCGTGATCCCAAGTTGAGAGGCTTGGGTGCGATCAACTGTCAGATTTAATCGCGGTGAATCAAACGGCTGTTGAACCCGCACATCGACAGCCCCCGGAATACGACTGATTTGATCGGCCAGACGATTAGCCAGTTGAGCATTACCGGCTAAATTCGCCCCGACGATCTGCACATCAAAGGGCGCCGGCAATCCGAAATTCAGAATCTGCGCCACGATATCTGCGGGCGGAAAGGAGGAGATTATCCCTGGAAAATCTCGATGCATCCTTTTCCGGATCTTACCAACGAACTGCGCGGTTGGATCGTGTTTTTGGTCGAGAGACACAAGGATGTCTGCATCCGCGGCACTTGCCACGCCGGAATTGGAGTAGGTAAGATTGATGCCGCTGTAAGGCAGACCAATGTTATCGATAATCCCTTTTAACTGATCTTTCGGGATCTCTTCGCGGATTGCGCCCTCGATCTTGTCCACCTGTCGGGCAACCTCTTCGATTCGCGTCCCACTTTTGACGCGAACATGCAGCGTGAACCGGCCTGCATCCACCGCTGGAAAGAAATCCTGGCCCAGCCAGGGAACGAGAAACATCGATACTGCGGCGAATCCTATAAACAAGATCGCAACCTTGCGAGTGTTCCTCAGGCACATGGCGAGTATGTCCCGGTACGCTTCGCGAAAAGATTCAAACCTGGCGTTGAAGGCGCGATTGATCGCTCCGAAGACTCCCAGGATTGGATTTGGGCGCCTCGGCGAGACGACTCCTTTGTCCTCTGGGGGGTTGTGCTTTGCGTGATCACCGCCGAGCCAGTACATTGCGAGCGTCGGAACTAGCGTTCGAGAAAGGATGTACGAAGCAAGCATCGCGAATATGACGGCTTCCCCGAGGGGTGCGAAGAGAAACTTGGCTGTTCCTCCAAGAAAGAAGATCGGCACAAAAACGATGCAGATGCAGAGAGTCGAGACAAATGCAGGAACCGCGATTTGAGCCGCACCCTCGAGGATTCCCTCGTTCAGAGGCGTTCCTTCTTCGAGGTGTCTGTCAATGTTCTCGATTGTGACTGTCGCATCGTCGACGAGTATGCCGACGGCGAGTGCCAAGCCTCCAAGCGTCATAATATTAATCGTCTCGCCGAGGGCAGACAAGACAGCAAGTGAGGTCAAAATCGAAAGCGGGATCGAGACAGCAATAATTAATGTACTTCGCCAGCTTCCAAGGAAGAGAAGGATCATTAAGGCGGTCAGACACCCTGCAATTACTGCTTCCTTCACCACTCCCTCAATTGCAGCGGTGACAAATATGGATTGGTCAGCAAGCGTTTGTATATTCAAGCCCGCAGGCAGGGTGGAACTTGACTGCAGACGCTGAACCAGCTGCTTTTCGCCCTGCACAATATCCAGGGTGGAAGCTTTGCCATTTTTTTGGATCTGCACCATTGTCGCCCGCCGGCCATCGAAACGAACGATGTTCGTTTGCGGGATGAACCCGTCGCGCACACTCGCCACATCGTGCACATAGGTTGTGGTGCCGTTCAGTGTGCGAACCGGGATGTCGCCCAGTTCTTGGATCGTTTTCGGGCTGGCGTTCAATCCGATGTCGAACTCCTGCTCCCCGATCTTCACCGTTCCTGAGGGCAGAATGACGTTTTGTGCGCTGACCGCGTTGATAACGTCGGTCGGGGCGAGACCGCGCGCCTGCAGTTCCTGGCTGTTAATATCGACCGAAACCACTCGCTGCTTGCCGCCATACGGGTATGGGACAGCAGCGCCGGGGACCGTCACCAGCTGGACGCGGAGGAAATTCAAGGCCAAATCATTTAGCTGCTGCTCCGAAAAATTGGCTCCGCTCAGGCCAAGCCGAAGCACAGGAACGTTTGAAGCGCTGAAACTCAAAATCAGCGGTGGCGTCTCTCCGGGCGGCAGTTGTTTCAGGACTGCTTGGGAGGCGGCGGTCAGCTGCGCCATCGCAATCGGAACGCTCGCGTTCGGCTGGAGATATATTTTTACGACGCCGATTCCATTGTATGAAGTGGACTCGATATGTTCGATATCATTGACCACAGTGGTCAGAATTCTCTCATAGACCGAGGTGATCCGGTTCGAGAATTCCTCAGCGGGCATTCCGGTGAAGTTCCAGATAGCAGCGCAGACCGGAATATTGATGTCGGGGAAAATATCCTTGGGTGTACGTAAAATGGAAAGGCCGCCGGCAATCAAAATGAAGATAGCCAGGACGATGAAGGTGTAGGGCCGCCGGAGAGCTAAGTGGACAATCCACATAATCTTGGAAGAAGTTTAGATGACGTAGAAATGGCGCCCACGAGTTGACCAGTCGGTCATGAAGGAACAATCCCGGATTCGCCTCCATTCGCCAGCAAATTCATTGGAATGATTCGCCTGTGTTCTAGGAGATTTCGACTGCGAGCGCTCTGGATGGGATCTCAGGGCTCTGTCCACCAGCCAGTTAGCGATATTCGTCTCTGAATTCTCGCGGACTTCGGGCTGCCAGCTGACGGAAAAGACGAGTAAAATACGAAGGATCCTCAAAGCCGAGCTGATAGGCGATCTCAGAAACGTTGAGGTCGGAATGCGCCAGAAGACGTTTCGATTCCAGAATCAATCGGCTTCGCAAATGGTCGGTGAGGTTTTTCCCTGTCTCTTGGCGCACCGTTTGGTTCAGCCAGCTCCGGGATACGCCCAGAAATCTTGCGACCTCAGATGCCGTCGTCAGCTGGTAGGGTCGGACATTCAGTTTGCGCAGGAACCGCGCGGTCATCGGCGAATACTTGTGAAAAGAACTCGGAGCGGATTGATCGGATAAACAGCGGCGGATCTCGACAAAAAGAAGTCGCAAGAGCGCGGCGGCGACCGTTCTGTACCCTTCACGTTTTTTGCTCAGTTCTTCAAACATCCGGGTGCAATAGCCGTCAACTATTTCCACGGAAGATTCAGGTACTGCTAAGACGGTGCGCATTTGGGCGGGGTCAAGCGCCGGACACTCCGCGAATAGATCCACGGAATGACCCTCTGTCTCAAGGAAATCCTCCTGAAATGACAGTATAAACCCCCCGGCTGCTTTCATTTGTCCGAAATTATGAACGGCTCCCGGAGGCACGAAGACCAACGCATGCCTCTGGATTTGGAAACGATAGAAATCGATGTTAAACGAAGGGGCTTCGTGCCTCATCCAGAAGATCTGGTAGAAATCGTGTCTGTGCGGGCGCTGCCGATTTTGCCGGGATCGTAGCGCGTGTTCGAACGTACTGACGTGAAGTTTTTCTCCGGCTCCAGCAGCATAATCGGAAAATGGGAAAACTGCGGGGCCAGTCGTTTTCCTGCTGGAATTCGACTTGAGTAAATTTTCCACAGGCACAAACGGTTGTTACGCCACGCAAAGGACCCCCGCCGAAGCGGTGTATCCATGGAGAAACGCCTTACCGCCGACCGGCCCGATCTCTCCATTACAGAAGAACCCTGCCAGAGGAATATCCCCCAAAATGTTAGCCAGAGTTTCTGCGTCATGATTGGCCCTGCCGAACAGGCCTTTCCCGCGCCCAGCGCACGAGAACAGCAGGATTCCGACAGGCTCTGAGAGCTCTGATTTGACGTTTTCCGAGGCCAAAACGAGGTCTTCCCGGGCAGACTTCGAATCACGCAGTTGAAATTGAATAGTCTGGCCCACTCTTGGGTGAGCGCCCACCGCGAGAGCCCCCAGCTGTGGGTCCGCCCCGAGAATATTGCGGATTAAAAAATCGCCTTGTTTGAAATCCTCGATGTATTCGGAGACCGCCAAGCCGAGAAATAAATTGTTCCGAACCGAAACACGTTGTTCGGCAGGGATGCTAAGAAAAGCTGATTCTAACGCTTGATACGCCGGCAGGTTCCCGATTTCCAGGATCAAGTTTTGTTCGGCTTTGGTAATCGGCGAAGGGTCGCCGATTGGGCGGCACCCTTGACTCACCAAAGATCGGATGAGAAGCCCACGCTTGATGGCGATAGCCAGTACGGGCGCAGTTGTTACCGCTCCATCCTTGAGCAGAAAGATCTCTGAATTGGAGGAGCTTGCCAGGCCGCCCAAAATCGGGATTTTCGGAAAGGCCTCACCCCATTCATCCAGCCAGGTTTCAGTCCCACCGAAGTAGGGGTTCGCGAGCACGATCCAGGAAGTCACGTCTTCGGCGGAAAGTCCGGTTGCTGCGAACCAGTAGTCCTTCCCGGTGGATTGCTCGATCTGCGCCTCGCTGATTTGCAAAACAGAAAAGCTTTCGGCAGGCAGCGAAAATAAGATCAGGCTAAAACCTGGTTCATGTTCGACTTCCCGTCGGCTCCCGATTACGCCCCATCCGGAGCACCCGACCAGGTGCGGCACGTGGCCGTGGAGACGGATCAACTCCAGAGTATCTTCAAGATGCGGGTGCCACTCCTGTGTCAGAAAAATTATACCCAGGGAAGCGTTGGTTCCGATTTCGCGCCGAAGCGAATCCGCCACCTCGATGGCCGCTTTCTCGGAGTACTGCCCGACAAAAACCCGTGCTGCTGCTCTCAGAGTCATCGAATCCAATCTACGAGATGGAATCTGAGATTCAAAAACTCGGTGACGGAATTGGCAAACAAAATCGTTGGAACGAATCTTGAGAAAAACAGCGGTTTAGGGCTATCTGAGGGAGGGTATGCGCACAGTGATTACCGGTGGCCCTGCCAGCGAACCAATCGATCAGGTGCGACTTATCACCAATCAATCGAGCGGCGAATTGGCGGCTAGGCTTGCTCAAAGCTTCGCGGCTGCGGGGCACAAGGTGGAACTGTTCCTTGGCCGTGGTGCGAGTTGGAGTTCAAAAACGGCCAATTACTTTCAGACGAACGAAGATCTGGAGAGATTGCTGAGCAAGGTCGCAGAACGCGACCGTGTAGAGGTGGTGTTGCACGCCGCGGCGCTCTCGGATTTTGGAGTGTCGCGGGCGATGGTTTCGGGGAGGATTTCGAACGCCGCCAAGATTTCGAGCGCGGAACTCATCGAGCTTCTACTTGTTCCCAAACCGAAACTGATTCGCCGGCTCCGGGAATGGTTTCCCAACGCCTATATTGTGGGCTGGAAATTTGAGCTGGAAGGGACGTCCGTGGAGCTGGTGCAAGAAGGCGTTCAACAAATCAGGCTTAACCGGACGAATGCATGCGTCGTAAACGGACGCGCTTTTGGGTCGGGATTTGGTTTCTGCACCGAGCAAGGCCTTGTTCGAACGCTGCCGACGAAAGATGCCCTTGCCAATTGGCTGGTGGAGGTCGTCGGCAGTGTAGTCCCTGGTGCGGAGGACCAGAAACTGTAGAGCGGCTAGCTTTCTACCGAGGGTTGGAATTCTGTTGCATCCGATTTTCGGTGAACTATTTTTCGAACCTCTGGTGAGCACTGCGCGATTAGCTCAGTGGTAGAGCGCTTGCTTCACACGCAAGAAGTCGCAGGTTCGAACCCTGCATCGCGCATATTTTCTTG
>JAFAQT010000108.1 GCA_019246215.1 Verrucomicrobiota bacterium | reverse complement strand
CGCGACGATCCAGGTGTCAACGAGCAAGCTCTATCGTTTTGCAAGATCTTGAGTCTTCAGATTGGTCCGCGTGTGACCCGCCTCGGCTAAGGATTTGTTGGGAGTTTCTAACCGCGTCTTTCGGATACTCTGATTTTTACCTCAAGTCATCGCTAGTGTACCGTCTCCTAAATCCCTTGAGTTTCGTTGCGTTCAAAATGGGCCGCCGGCAAGGCGGGAGGAGGGCGCATATCTGAATGGATACGTAACCGACGAGCAACGCAGCCGCCGGCCCATTTTCAACGCCACCCTCTGGGCCGTGTCCAGTTGGCTGTTTTTCCGCGTTGCTCGCTCCTTACATATCGATCTAGATATGCTCGTCGCTCGCGCCTTGAAAAACAGCCAACTGGCCTACGGCGAAACTTAAGGGATTCAGGAGACGGTACACTAGAGACCGGAGCGCCGCAGTATCTCCTCGGGATATCGCGCGCCCTCGATTTTGATAGTGGAGGCCACAGTCTCGATCTCATCGAGATCGCCAGCGGTGAGCGTGACGGAGAGGGACCCTAAATTCTCGTCGAAGCGGTCTAGCTTACGTGTACCAAACAGCGGGACGATCCACGGCTTCTGAGCGAGTAGCCAGGCGAGAGCGATCTGCGCCGGGGTTGCCCCATGCCGTTCTCCGATAGTGCGAAGAAGATCCACCAGGGCTTGGTTCACTTGGCGAGCTTCTGGTGAGAAGCGGGGTATCCTATTCCGCAAATCCGCAGTGTCAAAAGCCGTATCTACGTTGATCTTGCCGGTGAGAAAGCCCTTCCCAAGCGGACTATAGGGAACAAGGCCAATCCCGAGTTCCTGCAAGGTCGGAATGATCTCGTGTTCCGGTTCCCGTGTCCAGAGGGAGTACTCGCTTTGCAGCGCCGCGACCGGCTGCACCGCATGGGCGCGGCGGATCGACCGTGCGCCTGCTTCGGATAGCCCGAAGTGATGGACCTTGCCCTGCTGGATCAGCTCTTTCACCGTCCCGGCAACGTCCTCCATCGAGACTTCCGGATCGACACGATGCTGGTAAAGCAAATCGACGTGGTCGGTCTTGAGGCGTCTCAAGCTGCCCTCGAGAGCGGTTTTGATGTGCTCCGGCTTGCTGTTGACGCCGCCGTGGTGCAAGCCTGTGTCGGGATCGACATCCCAACCGAATTTAGTGGCGATTTTCACTTGGTTACGGAGTGGCGCCAGAGCCTCGCCCACCATCTCTTCATTTGAAAACGGGCCGTAAACCTCGGCGGTATCGAAGAAGTCGACGCCGCGCTCGACCGCTTTGCGGATGAGCTCAATCATCTCCTTCCGGTCCGGGATTTCGCGGGCCTTGCCGTAGCCCATGCAGCCCAGGGCGAGAGCTGACACCTCTAACCCGCCGTTACCGAGCTTTCGTTTTTGCATTTGGTCCTCCTTCAAACTGGCTGCGCACGTCGAATTATTTAACATTACCAGCGATTCAGGTAACCTAGAACCGCCACCTTCTCATAAGTCAATGGTAGAATGTGTTGCAGAAGCTACCTCAAAGTACGATCTATCAACGCGTGGTTTTTTGGATTTGTTACCATGCGATCGGCTGCGCTCACAGCGCACCGCTGAGTACGCCCCGCGCAATTGAGAGTGGCAATTTTGTCTCTTAAATCGAAATACTTCTATCCTGCTCTTGTACTACTAACATAGGCCGCAGCGGTGGCTCATAGTCGTGCTGTCGCTCCACCTGGAAAATGTTGCGGGCGATCTCCAGCATCCGTTGCAGATAAGCTTCTGAATCGTTCGCGAACTCCACCGCCGACAACCGCTCTCCCGTCCGACAGATCGCTTGCCGGAGGCAGTCGGCAGCGCTTGAGGGCGCGAGAACGATCACTGAGCGGCCAGAGATAGTTTGGACAGCTTTAATCTCTCTTCGCGATAGTCGTTTTACCGGTTCCGGCCGATTTTCCTGAATTCTCTCTCTGTGTGTGTGTACCGGTCCCCGCCGCACCAGCAGAATGCTTTACCCTCCGGCGTAGGCTTCCAGCCTCTATCGACCAAATCGCCTTGGAGCCAGAGGCGAACGAATGAAATTCACTCACCTCCCAAGGGAGGACAGAAAGTCCTTCCAAGGAGTTGCAAGCAGCGTCTCGGTCGACGAATGCCCGTAGGAGCGGATGATCATCGCCGCCTTCGCCACTTCTTCGGGTTGAGCTGCTTCGACGATGTCAACAACATCAAAGCGGCCCAATGTTGCGTAACTGTCTTTCCAGGTCACACCTGGACATTGCCGCTTAATTGTCTCAGATACGGCCTCAGCCAGGTCTTTAAAGTTCTTAGGATCCTTGACCGCTTCCGGGGAAATACGACTGAGAATCAGATACGTCGCCATATGACACCTCCTTGATTATTGAACGTACACCGACTTGCTACCAGCATCCAGCCCTATCCTGAAAGAATCCGCCAACGTCGAGGAGAAAAACCCGGGTTTGATTCTTCCCCAATCGTTGTCGAAGTCGAACTCGTTCCTGATCCCATTGGGAACGTTTCCCCCAGCTACTCGTACCGCAGCGCCTCAATTGGGTCGAGCGACGCTGCTTTGTGAGCCGGGTAAAGCCCAAAACCCACTCCGATAAGGGAGCATACCAACACGCCGATAATCGCCCATTTGAAAGGGAAAACTGCTGCTGCTTGCAGCCAAAGCGCTAACCCATCTCCCGCTACGACGCCAAGAATGATGCCTGCAGTCGCTCCCAGCAAAGATAAAAACAGCGCTTCCAGAAGCAACTGTATTCGAATGTCGCTCTGACGCGCTCCAAGGGATTTCCGTATCCCGATCTCCTTTGTGCGCTCCGTAACGCTGACCAGCATAATGTTCATGATGCCGACACCAGCCGCCACCAGAGCTATCGCGCTGACAATGAAGGCGCCGATTTGAACCGTCGCAGCGATGTTGCGAAAAGCTCCGGCAAGCGAGTCGTTGCTATAGACCTCAAAGTCGTTAGGATCCTCGGGACGCAAGCCCCGCGCGATACGGAACGCACCTATCGCGATCCCCATCGTTCGCTCATAAACAATCTGGTTCTTAGCCTCGATCGCAATATTCAGTGATCGCTCTCGCGACCCGTAGTTTTCGAAAAATTCCGTGATCGGGATCAGGACGAGATTGTCGTCGGTCCCGCCAAAATTGCCTCCTTTTTCCGCAAGGGTCCCAATTACTTCGTAGTTCTTCCCATTCAGTTTGATCATTTTGCCGATCGGATGCCCCTGCGGAAACAGTCGCTGAACGAGTTGTTGTCCGATTGCGCAAACCCTTCGCGAGAATTCGACGTCTTCCGCCGAAAGATTGCGCCCGGCACTGATCCTGAAGTTATTCACTTCCAGAAAGTCTTTGGTAGTCCCGCATAGCTCGATGTTCGGATTTGTTTTCTTGTTCTCGAATACTGCCTGAGTGCTGTCGTCCCAAACTTTCGGGCAGATCACTTCTGTCTCGTCTCGCATCAGTCGAGTGAATCTCGTGTACGTCTGATAGTCGATGTTCCTCCGATTACGATATTTCTCGTCGCCCAACACATGGATCGCGCTCGGGAATTTCGAAAACTGAAAGGTATTCGATCCCAGAAAACTCAATCCTGTTTCGATCGACGTCTGGAGAGCAGAAACGGCGGTCATGACGCTGATGATGGAAAAGATGCCGATCGTAATCCCGGATGTTGTCAGAGCGGAGCGTAATTTATTCATCCCCAATGCGCTCCAGGCCATTTTGACAAGTTCCCAGGCCTTCATGGGTGTTCTACTCGTATCGCAGCGCATCGACGGGGTTTAGGCGTGAGGCCTGCCAAGCCGGGGCGAACCCGGAAACAATCCCTGTAAGAACGCAGATGCATAGGGCGGCAGCCATTAACATGGGAGAAAATTGCATTGGAAAATCCGGGAAGGCGGAGCCGATCCACATAAACAGACCAAAAGCCATCGCTATGCCAAAGGTGCCTCCGAGCAGGCAGATTGAGACAGCCTCGATCAGGAACTGGATCAAAATTGCTCGTCGTCGCGCTCCGAGCGCTTTTCGAGTGCCGATTTCCCTGATTCGTTCCTTCACACTCACGAAGGTGATATTCATGATTCCGATTGCGCCCACGAAAAGTGAGAGGCCGGTGATGAAAAATCCTGCGATCGCCAAGCCGGCTTTGACCGGCTCGATCGACGATCGAAGCGCCCTTTGTTCGTTAATCGCAAAATTGTCCTGCTGCTCAGGCCAAAGTCCCCGGATGCGCCGAAAATCGCCGCGCAACTCTTCCTTTGCGTCCTCAATTCGGGTTTTATCTTTGACCTTGACTCTGATCGATGCGTTCTCCTGGTTGGATTTGAAATATTTGATATAGGACCCCAGGGGGATCACTACCTGCGAATCCCAACTGAATATTCCCAGAAACGATCCCTGTTTAGCAAACACCCCCACAATCCGATACTCGTGATCACGAACCCGAATTACTTTGCCGATCGGATCCTCTCCGTTGAAAAGACCGCTCGCGACATCCTGCCCCACCACGCAAACGTTTCTTCCTCCCCGAGTTTCGGATTCGTTGATGAATCGTCCTTTTTGACAGTTGGTCGTGGCGAGATAGGCATATTCATTCGTCGTTCCCATGGTGTAGACGTTGGAAACCTGCCGCTTTCCACAAATTACGGTCTGGATCGAAGCGGGAGCTGGGACGGCTAAATCCAAGAGAGAATTTGGATTGGCCTCGATCATCTGGTTGAGACGATCCGCCGCTGACAACTTGATGTCCGGTCGATTTCGAAATTCCCAGTAATCGTTGACCGTGGTCCACGGCCATTGTTCGACATACAACAGATCGTCTCCAAATCCTGACATGCTGCGATCAAATCCTCGATCGATACCAGATATCGCTGTGCCCATCAGCGTGACTGCGATGATCCCTATACCCACCCCCAACCCGGTCAGGATCGATCGGGTCCGATTCGCCGCGATCTGTTGAAGCGCAATCCTGAAACTCTCTACCCACTCACTCGCATTCCTCATCGGATTCGATTAGACCGTCCCGCAGCCGCACGACTCTGCGGGCGTTATGTGCGATTTTTTCTTCGTGAGTGACAACCACGATCGTGTGGCCACTCGCGTAAAGATCTCCTAAAAGCGTCATGATCTCTTCGCCGGTTCTCGAATCGAGGTTTCCCGTCGGTTCGTCTGCCAGAATAATCGAAGGATTATTCACGAGGGCTCGAGCGATGGCCACCCGCTGACGTTGGCCGCCGGAGAGTTCGTTCGGCTTGTGATACATCCTGTCACCCAGGCCGACGGCCTTCATCGCTTGTTCGGCCCGCAGCCGCCGTTCGTCCGCTTTTAAATTGGCATAGATTAAAGGAAGCTCGACGTTTTCCAGACTAGTCGCACGAGGTAGCAGGTTGAACGTCTGAAAAACAAATCCGATCTCTCTGTTGCGAATTTCGGCAAGTTCATCGTCTCCCATGCCGGCTACCTCTCTTCCGTTAAATTCATATCGCCCGGTTGTCGGAGTGTCGAGGCATCCAAGGATGTTCATCAATGTGGATTTCCCGCTTCCCGAGGGACCCATTACCGCCAGGTATTCGTTGCAGTGTATCGAAAGGTCCACACCCCTAAGCGCCCGAATGGTCGTGTACCCCATCTCGTATTCCTTGGTGATCCGCTCAATCTGAATCACCAGACTGCCTTTTGGTCGGATAAACCTCTCGTCCACCACGATCTGGTTATCATTTCGCATCCTTGGGAACCTCGATTTTAATCTTGGAGCGGTCCTTTAGATCTTTGTTAATTGCCGTGTAAGATCCCGAAACGACCTCGTCTCCTTCCTTCAGCCCGGACCGGATCTCGATAAAATTGTTATCCGCAATTCCCGTTTGTACTGGTACCAGCCTTACAGTATCGCCTTCCCTTAAAAACACGACTCGTTGAAGCTCTTTTCTGGCTTGTATTTCCAGCTCGCTCAAATTCACCCCTGTCTGTTTTTCGCGGTCTTGTTTGATTTGTTCGGCTGTTTTTCCACTCTGTCTGCTGCGAACCGTCACCGATTGGATCGGGACCGCCACAACTTGATGCACAGTTCGGGTCTCAATATCGACGCTTGCGCTCATTCCGGGCCGCAGCTGTACCGGCGGATTTGCCACTTGGATCCGAACTTCAAAATTTGTGACCTCCTGTTGAGTTCCTTCATTCTTCACGGTGGCAGTGTTCGCGATTTGTGTGACGCTGCCTTTCAATAGACTGCCTGGATAGGCGTCTACCTTCAACCGCACTCGATCCCCCAGGGCGACATTCACTATGTCGTTCTCGTTGACATCCACGCGGGCCTCCATCGACCCGAGCTTCGCTACCCGCATTACCTCCGTTCCCGCGAAATCACCGGTCGCCACAACCCGCTCCCCAATTTCACTGCTCAAAACACTAATCACGCCATCCATCGGGGAGTAGATCACGCACTTACTCAATAGATCTTCGTTCTGGTCGAGATTACTTTTTGCCACATCGATCTGATGCAACGAAGATTCATAGGATGCCTGAGAGACGTGAGCCTTTGTCTCCGCCGCTTTGTAATCGGTTTCCGATAAAAGTTTCTTAGTGAACAGATCCTGGGCCCGCCGGAGGTCCAGTTGATCGTTCAACATCTGGACTTTCCGCTGCAGACTGTCTGCCTGAGCCGCGTTCAAGGAGGCCTCTGCTTGTTTCACCCGGGCGATATAGTTCGTCGGTTTGATTTTTACCAGCAGATCACCTTTCTTGACCGGTTGCCCGACGATCACCGGCATTTCAATGATTTCGCCCGCTACTTCTGGAGAAATTTTTACTTCCACCTCCGGCCTGATCTTGCCGGTAGCCGATGCCAGCTCGGTGATATCCCGAACGGTCGCTTTGTCCGTGGTAATTGTGACTGGATCCGGGCCGCGGGTCGCTAAATAAATTCCGGCTACTGGGAGAACACCCAGAACGGTCAGCAATATCGCACGTCGCCGGTTCGGACGTTTTCGCTTGGACAAACTGGAAGGCGCAACAACCCGCTGATGCATTCTGATCCTCTCCCCGCTATAAACGAGTATAGTGTTCAACGGTCTCAAACGCGAGCATGAGGAAGAAGTGGGGAGTTGCAGGCTTTCAGGAGTTGCAGAAGCAGACGACCGGTTTCGGTCAGTGCATTTTGGTTCATCGGCTTTTATACGATGAAGAACTCGACTCGGATTGCAGTCGAATCATACCAGTATTTCTTCCCGCCAGAGGTAATTTCCTGAATTCCTGACTTCTGCGCAAAGACCATTCGGTGCCAAGGCTTGCAGACCTTCTGTGAAACGGGTAGTGAAGCGGAGGTTTTTCCTTCCATGATTTTTGGCTTCTTAGGCTTCGGCAAAATGGCGTCTGCCCTGGTGCAAGGCATGTTGCAGGCTGCGGCGTGCAAGCCGGAACAGATCCTGGTGATTAACAGGCACCCGGAAACCATCAAGGTTGAGGTACAACAGTACGGCCTGGTTCTGGCTGCTTCCACAAAGAGGCTCGTCCAACAGGCTGACACCATCGTGCTCGGCACAAAGCCTGCCGACTCCGTCCAGCTCCTTCGTGAGGTGAGGCAAGATCTCGAAGGGAAGCTATTGATATCGGTGGCGGCCGGCATCACCCTTCAAGCTTTACAAGACGCCGCGGGTCACCGTACCCGAGTGATTCGAGCAATGCCAAACACTCCTTCCCTGGTCAAAAAAGGAGCGACAGCCTATGCCGTGGGTGACCACGCGACGCCTGGTGACGTCGAAGTTGCAGACAAAATGTTTTCCGCTGTTGGTTTAGTCTTTCGCGTCCGAGAAGCAGCCTTGAACGCGGTCACCGGCCTGAGCGGCAGCGGCCCTGCGTACGTGTTTATCTTTGTTGAAGCGCTCGCGGACGGCGGAGTGATGATGGGTTTGCCAAGAGAAGTTGCTCTCGAACTGGCGATTCAGACTGTGCTTGGATCAGCGCAAATGATCCGTGAAACGAAACTTCATCCCGCTGAACTAAGGGAAATGGTTGCCAGCCCAGGAGGCACCACGATGGCTGGGATCGAGACCCTGGAAGCGCGCGGCCTCCGCTACACCATCATGTCGGCAGTGCGTGCAGCTTGCGAGCGTGCACGCGAACTAGGCGGAGACAGATGACTTGAGTTTTGGCCTTGGAGGAAACGGCGGGTCGGCATATTACCGTCTGGCCTAAGCTTCTCTGTGTTCCCTTCTTCCGCACTGTAGATCTCTCGATGGAAATTCGCACTAACGACTTCTGCTTGCTCCCATGCTTCCGTACGACGAGCTTCTGAGCGACCTTCAACAGAAATCGCTCTACCGCGAGCTCAGGACCATCGAAGAGGTTCAAGGTCCTATCGTCCGGATCCGTGACCGCAGTATAGTGAATTTTTCTTCGAACGATTACCTTGGACTCTCGCAACATCCGTCGGTCAAGGCTGCTGCAAAAGCAGCGATCGATGAATTCGGCGCTGGATCAGGCGCTTCCCGTCTGATCTCCGGCACAAGTTCCGCGCACACAAAATTTGAAGAAGAAATCGCGGCATTCAAAAGCGCCGAGCGCGCACTCCTGTTCGGCACAGGGTACGCGGCAGCCGTCGGAACAATTAGTAGCCTGGTGGGTCCAGGCGACGTTGTCATTCTGGATAAACTCGCCCACGCGTGCCTGATCGATGGAGCAAAACTTTCGGGAGCGTTCCTGCGGGTATTCCCGCACAACAACACCGCAAAGTTAAAGCATCACCTCGCTTGGGCTCGCCAAACCTATCCTCACGGTAAAGTGCTCATCGTGACCGAATCCGTTTTCAGCATGGATGGCGATTTTGGAAAGTTGGTAGAGCTAGCAGCTCTTAAGGCAGAATACCAGGCGCTGCTTCTGGTGGACGAAGCACACGCCACCGGAGTGATTGGTCCGCATGGCGAGGGCTTGGCCGCTGCCCTCGGTCTGACGCAGGAGGTCGACATTCAGATGGGGACACTCAGCAAGGCGCTCGGTGCAAGCGGCGGATTCATCTGTGGTTCAAAGACGCTGATTCGACTCCTGGTCAATAGGGCGCGCAGTTTCATCTATTCGACGGCCCTGCCGCCGTCTTCCGCTGCAGCCGCATCCGCAGCGCTTAAGATTATTCCTAGCAAACAGGGAGACATCTTGCGATCCCGACTTCAGAGCAATGTGCTGGATCTCGTCAGACGTCTCACGCCGGCTGGCCGGCAAGCTTCAGATCCGATCAGCCCGATTTTTCCCGTGGTCATCGGCGACGAGCAGCGGACGCTGCAGCTCTCAGAAATCCTCTACCAAAGTGGACTGTTAGCTCCGGCTATTCGCTACCCGACGGTGGCACGCGGTGCCGCGCGCCTTCGGATCGCTCTGAATTCCTCGCATAGCGTCGAGCAGATACAAACTCTGGCACAAACCATAATTGCGTTTCGATGAAGGCCAGTGGCGCTCGCCATGGATTCTTTCAAATCGGCCTCCGATAAGTAATTCTGAAAAAGGCGTGAAGTCGCCGTCACTTTCCACTTAAATCTCCGCGGGGAGATGGCAAAGAGAACAATTAATTCACGGAGGTGGTACCCATTAGAACTAATGCGTTTTGAGAACGCTTCAGAGAAATGCTGACCTCAATCCGATCACGAATACTGGCGCTCGTCGCACTGCTCTTAGGCGCGAGCACGAGTTTTGCGGATATATGCGAGGATTATGCCAGGGTCATCGATTCTCATATCGCGATGCTCCGCGTGATCGAGAAACGAGCGAACGCGGTGTCAGACTCAAAGCAGGCTGTGGAAGTCATAAACCAGTATGTGGATGAGATGATTACCTGGCGCCGCCAAATGGCGCCGCTGGATCGCGCAGTGTTCGAAATGGACCAGGGCAACGTTGAGAATGCGCCACCGTTGTGCCAGAAGGCAATTGAACGCTTCAATTTTTTCGCCAAGGAAGATATGGATCTTGCCGCGAAGCTAGGGGACCTGCTGGTAAGATACATAGGCGATCCCGCGGTGGTTTCTGCCTGGCGGCGCATGCAAGATCTGCCGCACCACTAGCCGAAAATGTCACGAGCCAAAAGCGCTGACCATAACTTCGGCCTGTAGCCGCTGGCCCTTCGGGCCGCAGAATCGTAGCCTCCAGCGGATGGCTGAATGGGCCAGCCACGACCCGGAAGGGCCAAGAAAACTCAGCCCCGGCTTTGGCTTGGGTTCCCTCGAAAAACGTGTTTGGCCCCTTTAGCGTACCGTCTCCTGAAGGTGGTTCAAACTTGCTGAAGCAGCGCATGTTAGATTAGTAGACCCAATGGACAACTCGTAACGCCCATACCTTGATACCTCTCTTCCACACACCGACACGTTCTTTCGCCATGCCGCCAAAAAAGCACGATTACGACGAAAGTAAGATCAAGACTCTCTCCTCTTTGGAACACATTCGGACGCGCACCGGGATGTATATTGGCCGGTTGGGCGATGGTACACATCACGATGATGGCATCTACATCCTTTTGAAGGAGGTTCTCGATAATTCGATCGACGAGTTCATCATGGGGTACGGCCACCAGATCGAGGTATCGATGGATGGCACTCTCATACGCGTGCGAGATTACGGTCGCGGCATCCCACTCGGCAAAGTGATTGACTGCGTCTCCCGAATCAACACAGGCGCTAAATACAATAACGACGTCTTTCAATTCAGCGTCGGTTTGAACGGCGTCGGCACCAAGGCGGTTAACGCACTCTCTTCCCGTTTTTCGGTTTCCAGTCACCGGGATGGACAGTTTTTTCGGGCAGAATTCGAAAGCGGACAACTCAAATCACAACAAAAAGGCAAGCAGTCCGAACCCGACGGTACGGAAATCCGTTTCGAACCCGATATCAAGATTTTCAAGAGTTTCCGATATCGTGAGGAGCACATCATTCGAAGGATCCGGCTTTACACGTTTTTAAACCCCGGCTTGAGGATCGCGTGGAACGGCATGGTCTATTCCTCAGAAAACGGTCTCAAAGACCTGCTAGAGGAGGATGTGGGTGAAGAGGCCCTCTACCCGATCGCACATCATCGGGAGAAAATGCTAGAGATCGGGTTTACTCACACAAATCGCTTATCGGAAGACCACTACTCGTTTGTGAACGGCCAGCAAACATCCGACGGCGGAACACATCTAAGCGCCTTCCGCGAAGGATTGCTCAAAGCGATCAATGAATTTTCCAAATCGAAATTCGATGGTGACGACGTACGCGAGGGTCTGGTCGGCGCCATCGCCATTCGCTTGCAGGACCCTGTGTTCGAATCTCAAACCAAGAACAAGCTTGGTAACACGGAAATCCGAACCGATCTTGTCAATAAAGTACGGGAGACGACAATGGGTTTGCTGCATCGTAACCCAGAGCTCTCCGATCGGCTACTACTTAAGATCAACGAAACTCAGAGGTTGCGTAAAGAGCTTCAGGATGTCCGTAAACTGGCCCGAGAACGTACTGCAGCGATCTCGCTCCGAATACCACAACTTAAAGATTGCAAGAAGCACTTGAATCTGGAGAAGCAGATGGGGCACGAATCGATGATCTTCATCACGGAAGGCCAGTCGGCTGCCGGTTCGATTACCAGCTGTCGCGACCCGGATCTCCAGGCTGTATTTGCCCTGAAGGGGAAGCCGCTGAATGTTTGGGATCTGAATCGCACTATCGTCTATAAGAATGATGAAATCTTTAATCTGATGCGCACCTTAAACGTCGAAGAAACCGTGCAGGGCCTTCGTTATGGAAAAGTGATTATTGCAACAGACGCCGACGTGGATGGATTGCATATCCGAAACCTTTTAATCACCTGTTTTCTCCGCTTTTTTCCCGACATTATTACTCGCGGATTTGTTTATATCCTCGAGACACCGTTGTTCCGCGTTCGTGACAGGAAATCGACCATTTACTGCTACTCCGAACCGGAACGCGACAATGCCGTGGCAAAACTCCGGAACACCGAGGTGACCCGGTTTAAGGGACTAGGAGAAATTTCACCTGCAGAATTCAAAGCCTTCATCGGACCCGACATGAAGATCACGCAGGTCAGCGTCGACGATGCTCACACGATCCAGCCTCTTCTCCAATTCTACATGGGCAAGAACACGCCCCAGCGGCGCGAATATATAATGGGACACCTGGTCCTAGAAGCATAGCAGCACTGGCACTCCACCCTCCCGTGTCCCCTGAGTCAGCATTACTGCACCTGCCGGAGGATCCCCTGAAGGATCTCGTAAATGACAATTTCCTCCAGTACGCTTCCTATGTAATCAGGGACCGCGCGATTCCGCAGCTCGAAGATGGATTGAAGCCTGTCCAGCGCAGGATTTTACATGCATTGTATGAGAAGGATGATGGAAGATTCAGCAAAGTCGCTAATATCGTGGGACACGCCATGCAATACCATCCGCATGGCGACACATCCATTGAAGAAGCGTTAGTCAATCTGGCGAATAAGAGTTATCTGATCGAAGGCCAGGGGAATTTCGGTAATATCTTTACCGGTGATCCTCCTGCCGCCGCTCGATATATCGAATGTCGATTGACGGAATTGGCGCGGCACGAAATCTTCAATCCAAAGCTAACCGCTTACATTCCAAGTTACGACGGCAGAAACCGCGAACCGCTTTTACTTCCTAGCAAACTTCCTCTGTTGTTAATGTTGGGGGCAGAGGGAATCGCTGTCGGTTTGTCGACCAGAGTATTGCCCCATAATTTCATCGAATTACTCAGGGCGCAGGTCGCGATCCTTCAGGGAAAACGTTTCAAACTTCTTCCGGATTTTCCGCAAGGTGGACTGATGGATGCCACCGAATACAACCGCGGCAACGGTAAAATCAAGTTGCGCGCCAGGATTGAAAAACGTGAGAGCAACAAACTTGTCATTTGCGAGATTCCTTTCAGCACCACAACGGAGTCCGTAATCGCATCCATCGAAGAAGCGGCTCGCAAACGACGGATTAAAATTCGGTCCATCAGCGACTTCACCGCCGCCCAGGTGGAAATATTACTCACACTCTCTCCCGGCGAGGATCCCGAGAAGGCCATCGCCGCACTCTACCACTTCACCCAATGCGAAGTGGACATTCACTCCAATGTCGTGGTGATCAAGGGGGAGCGACCAGTACAGATGGACGTCGACGGAGTCGTCCGTTTTAATACCCAGCACTTAGTCGCGCTCCTGAAACAGGAACTGGAACTCCGACGAAATGATCTCCAAGATGATTTGCATTGGAGATCGTTGATCCAACTCTTCATCGAAAATCGTATCTATAAGCTAATCGAAGAGTGTGCAACCTATCAGGCAGTGCAGCAGGCGGTCTTGAAGGGGCTTCAACCATTTAGAAATCAACTCTCCCGCGACCTGACGATCGAAGATGTCGAAATGCTCTTAAGCCTTCAGATCAAACGGATTTCCAGGTTTGATCTGAGTAAGAATGAAGAGGACAAGCGAAGAATCATTCTGGAATTACGAGACGTTCAAGGGCACCTGAAAAATCTCACCAGCTATGCGATCGACTATCTTCAACGACTCATTGAGAAGTACAGCAAAACGTACAAGCGAAAGACTCGCCTGACAACGGCCGAAGAGATCGATGTCCGAGAGTTGACCGCCAATGAATTGGCGATCGCCTACGATCAGGAGCGCGGTTTTCTCGGACACCAGTTAAAAGCTGAATCCGCCTTTCGCTGTTCTCCCCTCGATCGCTTGCTCCTGGTCTGGGACACCGGCCGCTATCAGATGATACCCCCTCCGGATAAGCTGTTTGTCGACAAGAATCTTGTCTATTTCGGGATCTTCGATCGGGAGAAAACGTTTACCCTTGTCTACAGTACCGGGAAGGCGACTTTCGTTAAGCGTTTCTCATTCGGCGGCGCGATTATGAACCGCGACTACAACTGCGCTCAGGAGAACGCGAAAATAAGGCTCTTGACCGATCGTCCGATCACTGAGATCCGTCTAAAATATCGACACTCTAAAGGCGCCCGGGTCCACGAACAGTCGTTTTCCGCCTCCGATTTTGCGGTCCGCGGTCCGAAAACACGCGGGAATCAGGTGACCAAACGGACAGTCACTAGTGTGACGATCAAATAAGCGAATCGCCATTGTCGCTGGCCTTCGGTGCCAACTCCTTTTCTTATCCTGACCGAGAGCTATCCTGCCAGAAATAGATGGTTTGGGTGATATTTCGCGCGCGCAGCCGCACTTCAAAAGAGCTCTCTCAGTTTCAGCGTCGATGGGATGCCTCTAAAGGTCGGTTTGGCCACAAAATTGGGATCGAACAGAAGATCGGCTAGGAGGGCAGCATCGGACCGAATTCCGAATACCGAATTTTCTGCGAACCCCCCCGAAGCCGACCGACTGGATAATACGTTTTTCAATGTATGTTGTTATATTAGCGGCAGTCAATCCTTTTCGCCTTCCGGCGTATGTTCCGAACAAGGCTTCCAGATGATCTACGATTCACTCAACGATTCACCTGCAATCGACAATCACATTGATGTGCTCAGCCTTGAGGATCTCACAGGAAAGGTATCGTCGAAGACACCCTCGCCGGCCTTGGCGACTCGCGTGTTTGAGCTTGAATCCCGTACTCACAGGTGTTCTCATGAACACATAAATGTTAAAGATCAACCATCACCTGGGGAACTCGGATGCCAGCCGGCAAAAAGCCTGCGAAGATCTTCCCGATCAATCGGCGACTGTAATATCTCCAAGCGGAGTACCTGCGGAGACGGACCACTCATTGAGCACCATTTCTATATGCGACTGCAAAGCGTCTCATTCTCTCAAGGACCTGAATGAAAGCCAGAGGACAGCGGCCGAGTACGGCATTGGCGATTGCCGACCACCCGCTCCGCTGTTGATCATCGCGGGCGCGGGCACGGGCAAGACAAAGACGCTTGCTCACCGGGTGGCGTACCTGGTTTTAAACGGCATCGATCCCCAGCGTATCCTGCTACTGACTTTCACCCGGCGCGCAGCGGCAGAGATGACACGACGCGCGGCGAGGATCCTCGGCCAAACGTGCGGCGCACCTCAAAAGATTGGGGCAACCGTTGCTGTTGATAAGATTCTTTGGTCTGGGACATTTCACGCTATCGCGAATAGATTGCTCCGGCTCCACGCGCATTCGATCGGCCTAGATTCTTCCTTCACCGTGCTTGACCGGTCCGACGCGGCCGACCTCATGAATTTGGTGCGGAACGACATGGGTCTGTCAAAGAAGGAAATGCGCTTCCCGAAGAAGGATACGTGCTTGGCGATCTATTCCCATACGGTCAATACCTGCTGCGAACTAGCGGTAACTCTGCGCTACGCATTCCCCTGGTGCGCCGATTGGCCCGAGGAACTCAAAGAGCTGTTTCGCGCATACGTCATTGCAAAGCAAAGGAATAACGTGCTCGATTACGATGACTTGCTGCTCTACTGGCGCCACGTGATGGAGGAGCCCGCCCTGGCGGCACAAGTAGCGGCGAGATTCGATCACGTCCTTGTCGACGAATACCAGGACACGAACGCGCTGCAAGCAGCGATTCTCCTGCGTATGAAATCGGACGGCCACGGTCTGGCCGTCGTTGGAGATGACGCCCAATCGATCTATTCGTTTCGCGCCGCGACAGTGCGCAACATCCTAGACTTTCCCAAGCACTTCTCGCCGCCGGCGAGGATCGTGACATTGGAGCAAAACTACCGCTCCACACAGCCGATATTAGATGCTAGCAATGCAGTGATCGGTCTGGCAGCGGAAGGACATCCAAAGCGCCTCTTCTCGACCAAGCTCGGGGGGGAGAAGCCCAAATTGATCAGCGCTTCCGACGAGTCGGCACAGGTCGACTACGTGGTAGACTGCGTCCTGGAGCACCGTGAAGCCGGCATCGATCTCAAGCGCCAGGCGATCCTGTTCCGTGCTGCCCATCATAGCGCCGAACTCGAGGTGGAGCTCGCACGACGAAACATCCCGTTCGTCAAATATGGTGGTCTGAAGTTTCTCGAAGCCGCGCATGTAAAAGACGTCCTGTGCGCGCTTCGTTGGGCAGAGAACTCAAGAGATGCTGTGGCTGGGTTCCGCGTCCTGCAACTTCTGCCGGGGATCGGACCAAGCGCGGCACGGAACGTGATCGGACGGCTACTCGAAAGCAACTTCACATTGAAAGCACTCAAAGGTTTCAGCATCCCGCCCGCAGCGGCGCCTCATTGGAGTGAATTCTGCGACCGCATGGTCGAGCTTGGCGAGTCGACGACTCCTTGGATCGGCCAGGTAGGTCTTCTTCGGCGGTGGTACGAACCGTATCTCGAGAGGCTGTACGACCACCCGGTAGCCCGAGTCGGCGATTTGGAAAAGCTGGAGCAGATCGCCGCCGGGTATGCAACGCGTGAGCGTTTTCTCACAGAGATGACGCTTGATCCGCCGGAGGCTACCGGTGCCGAAGCCGGGGCACCGCTGCTCGACGAAGACTACCTCATTCTGTCGACCATCCATTCCGCCAAGGGACAGGAATGGGATGCGGTCTTCATTCTAAACGTCACAGACGGTTGCATACCATCCGACATGGCAACGGGTAGCCCCGAACAGATCGAAGAAGAACGCCGCGTTCTCGGCGTCGCCATGACACGGGCCAAGTTTAACCTTCATCTAATCCAGCCTCTTCGCTTTTTTCGAAGCCAACAGAATCGCTACGGCGACCGTTACGTCTTCGCTCCGCGCAGCCGATTCATCCCGGACGCCATTCTCGATTTTTTCGAATGCCGGATCTGGCCCCAAAGCGCCGTAGACAACCTGAAAGCAGTCGAATCCTCCGTCCGTGCCGATGTTGCCGCGCGAATGCGTGAGATGTGGCGTTGAGATGGAGTCCGAAGCACGCCAAACCGATCGCGCCGATCTCGACGTATGCTGCCGACTATGATTGGAATGTAGAACATAGAGCGAAGCGGAGGAGTTTTGTTAAGGGGTACTCGCTCCCTTTCCAGCTCAGCATCACGTCGGTCGAGCCACTCACGAAGCTTCTCTTTTTCCTCGGGGCCCAGCTCTACAATCGCTGTCTGGATTCAGTTAACCTGCTCATCATTAATGGATTGGTTCAACTGTTTTCCGAGCTTCCCACAGTAGCCATCATGCCCTCGAGGCTGGCCGTCGATCTTAGATCTTCTTCTGACAACTGGCACTGGCAACTGATATCTAACTGACACTGACACTGGCAACTTTCGAGAAGCCATGATAAAAGGCGGACGATGCGTCTCTTAGTGACCGGTGGTTGTGGATTTATCGGAAGCAATTTTATCAGGTACGTCTTAGAGCACTATGAACCGGAGATTGTCACCAATGTCGATGCCCTGACCTATGCGGGCTCTTTGCAGTCGACCGTGGATTTCCCGGCCGAGTTTGGAGATCGCTACGAGTTCGTCCGCTCGGATATCGCCGACTTCCAAGGAATGGAGAGGGTGATGTCGAAACACAGTTATTTTGCCGTGGTGAACTTCGCTGCCGAAAGCCATGTCGACCGAAGCATCGCATCTCCCCAGAATTTCATTCACACGAATATTGTCGGGACCAGTAATCTTCTGGATGCCGCTAGACGACATGGAGTCAAAAGGTTTGTTCAGGTCTCGACGGACGAGGTCTACGGCTCACTCGGGGAGACTGGCCGATTTACGGAACAGAGCCCCATCCATCCGAGCTCGCCGTATTCAGCGAGCAAGGCGTCAGCTGATTTGTTGGTCTTGGCTGCGCATAAAACTTACGGCCAAGATGTTGTCGTGAGTCGTTGCTCAAATAATTATGGACCATACCAGTTCCCGGAAAAGCTCGTGCCCGTTGCCATACTGCGCGCACTTACCGGGAAACCGGTGCCCCTGTATGGGGACGGATTAAATGTCCGCGACTGGATCCACGTCGAGGATCATTGTGCCGCTGTTTTTGATATTCTGATGCAAGGGCGCGCGGGTGAGATCTACAATGTGGGGGCCGATAACGAGCGCAGGAATCTGGATCTTGTTCGAACGATTCTCGCCCATCTCGGAAAGGGCGAGGGCTTCATCGAGTTTGTGCCCGATCGCCCCGGACATGACCGCCGGTACGCGATCGACTCGAGCAAGATTCGTACTGAGATCGGTTGGAAACCGCTGCACGATCTGGAGCGTGGTCTCGCCGGAACTATTGACTGGTATCGCCAGAATGAACCCTGGTGGCGGGACATGAAGCGAGCTGAATGAAACAAAAGATCGGGATCGTTGGTAAGAACGGGCGACTCGGCGCTGCGCTTTGTAGAGCTCTCGCCGACACCTATGAAGTTCTTCCATTCGGACGCCGGGAATTGGATCTGATGCAGCCGGTTCGGGAGCAGTTGAAAGGTGTTCGATTCGATTTGCTGATAAATGCCGCTGCTGCTACGAATGTTGATTGGTGCGAATCGCACGAGAGCGATGCGAATCAGATTAATGCTCGCGCTGTGGGTGAACTTGGTGCTCTTTGTGCCGAACGCGACGTGCGTTGTCTGCACGTGAGCACGGACTATGTTTTCGACGGTCTGTCCTCCCGTCCTTATATAGAAGAGGATCCAGCTTTGCCGATCAACGTTTACGGTAAATCGAAACGTCTCGGGGAAGAACTTCTGCTCCAAATCTGCCCCGATCACTTGGCGATTCGAGTTTCCTGGATGTTCGGGCCGGATAAAGCAAGTTTCGTTGATTGGGTATTGGATCAAGCGCTGAGCCGTGACACAGTGTCAGCCATTGACGACAAGACTTCGTCGCCGACCTACAGCCTTGATTTCGTGCGATGGATTCGACCCCTGCTCTTTGAGTTGCCCATCGGAGGTATTCTTCATCTGTGCAACCCGGGCGGCTGCACATGGCGCGAGTTTGCTCAATGGGCAATCGACACGGCTCGATTTGAAGGAGTTCGCGTGAAGGCGCGCGAAGTTCAGCCGATCACTCTGGACTCCATGAGCAGCTTCTTGGCTCGCCGTCCTCTTTACACGGTACTGGCGATCGGGAAATTTTTGGAAACGACCGGTCTTTCGGCGCGTCCCTGGAGGGATGCCGTTCAAGATTTCGTTCGAAAGAAATTTTCGGGAACGCAATGATTTTGCGAAAACTTCGCGCCGAAGGCGGGTTCTGTTTAGGTGGCTGTATCCTTTTCGCCGCCGTGGTGCTGCTGATCGTTGGAGCGGTGGTTTGGGGAGCTTACTCCACCTACCAGGGCGCATACCTAATGACCTCTCCGCGTCCTCGTGAATTTGGGCCGATCCCCTCCGCAGCGGAACAAAATGCGGCTCGATTGAAATGGAGGGCACTAGGAGATGCGTTGCAGAAGGGAAATGAGTCGGAATTCAAATTTACTGCCGACGATTTGAATGCCTGGTTTTTTGCCGACGGAAACAACGCTGATCTGATCCCACACCTTCGATTCCGAACGACCGACGATTGGATCGTTGCCGAGGTGAGTGTTCCGCTGAGTTTCATGGCGGACATTCCAACCTTGCCCTCTTTGCGAAACCGTTTTTTCAATGGGAAGATTGCTGCCCGATTGACGATCGAGAAGAGCGAGTTGAAGATCACCAGCCTGGATCTGGAAGGGAACGGTCACCGCCTCCCGTGGTTGTTCACCGGGCAAGGTTATCGGGACACTGTGACGCAAACTCTGGATCAAGGAATACGGGCGCGTTTGCCCCACGGAGACCTCTTCCTCTCTCGCCTCGATTCTATCCGGGTTGAAAACGCTCAGATAATCGTGCGTTTTAGAGGCGGTAATGGCACCTGACGGCGCTGGCCTCGATCACACCGCTTTCATAGGCGCCGGGACCATGACCAACACCTGGGCAGGACTAAACCCTTCCGCGCATCCATTTTCGCGACCGCAGCGCTCAGTCGGCGACGCGCTCGGGCCGCCGAGTGTTTGTCTCAGCCGCAACCATTCCCTGGTGGCAACGCCGCCGTCGCGTCCTTAACCAGGGTGGCGTTATAGCCCAATTCCATCCCGACCGGGCAGTCGACTCGATGCAGCTGTTGGGATAAGCCGACGAGGACGATTTTCTGAAGCCGTGCTGCTTAAAGCTGCAGGTCGAGGTCAGTGTTTGCAAAGCCGCTCTGTGCCCAATGTTCCTTGGTGATCACGTTGCCCTTCTGAGGACCGAACTCTTTATTGGATTTGGCGCCCAAAATTTGGCGCCCCAGCTTCCCTCGAACGCCCTCGTGGGGAGGCCGGCCTTCTGGAGGGTATGAGGTGCTGGCCAATTGTCGAAGCCGCCGGATGCGAGCGATGGTGCGGCACGATGGAGACCTGGATGGCCTCTGAATGAACCCTTTCCACAACTTGCAGCCAACGGTACGCTAGGGCACTCATGCCATGCCAGTCTCCATCAATCTTCTGACCGCCTGCGCAACACCTCCCTCGTCGTTTGTACCGGTTAACCAGCCAGCCGCCGCCTTGGCATCGTCGCACGCATTTCCCATCGCAATTCCGAGACCGGCCTCTTTAAGCATTTCCACGTCATTTTCTCCAT